>CAZTDK010000853.1:0-2987 GCA_964611965.1 uncultured Binatia bacterium (SeqCode)
TGGCCGCGCCATGCTCGGCGGCATCGATCTGGCCCAGGCGCACGCTTCACATGAAGAAGGCAGTTCGGTGACCGCGTATGTGCGCCCGCACGAGTTGGAGATCGATCGCATCCCGCGCGGCGCGTCGAGCCTGAAGGCGGAGGTGCTGCGCATCAACCCCGCCGGCACCAGGGTGAAGGTCGAGCTGGTGGCGCCGGATGTCGGCCTGCCGTTGAATGTCGAGATTGCCCAGGAGCACTACGCGGCGTTGGGCTTGAAGGCGGGCGACAAGGTGTTCGTGTTTCCGAAGCGCGTGCGCGTCTTCGTGCAGGATTTTCAGATTTAATGTCGGAAGGGCAGGGGCCAGTCCGGCCGCATCGAAGAAGAAGGAGGGGAAGTATGTCTCAGTCGCTTGCCGAAACATCTGCGGTTCCATCGTCCATGCAGGACGAGAGCCACACGGGGGCTGCCATCGAACGCATTCGTGACGCGTTGCGCGGGCTGCGCTTCGGCACCGTGAGCGTCATCGTCCAGGATGGCGTGGTCGTGCAAGTCGAGCGGACGGAAAAGTTGCGGCTGCTCAAGCGGGAGCGCGAGCGATGACCTGATCCACAGCGCATCGCAAGAGGGGGCACCGGCGCGTGAGCCGGTGCGGAGCACGCGCCGACCCGACCACGGGAGGCATCTACGAAACACACGCGGCTGACCGGACAGACCGGAGGCACGTCATGATCTTTCAAAGGAGTGAGTCATGCGTTCCTTATCGGTCTGGATCCAACATCGTTGGTTCCTGGTGCTCGTCGCGAGCGCCTTCATACTCTTTGCCGGCAGGGTACGGGCCGCGGACCTCGGCGACATCCTCGTAAAGAAGGGCTTGATTACGCCCGACGAGCTGAAGCAAGCAGAGACCGAGGAGAAGCAGAAAGCGACGGCCGAGCAGTCGCGGTTGGAGGCGATTGCCGCCAAGCTGCCGAAGTGGCTCGACGTGATTACCCCGTTCGGTGATCTGCGCAACCGCGTCGAAGGCTTCTACGGCGACAACTATCACGCGCAGACGCGCTTCCGCCTGCGCGCCCGGGTTGGCCTCAACGCCAACGTCACCGACGAGATCTCCGGCACGGTACGGCTGGCCAGCGGCGACCCCAACGATCCGATCTCCACCAACCAAACCTACGGAAACACCTTCACGCGCAAGCCCTTCAACCTTGACTGGGCGTACATGACCATCAAGCCCGGGAAGACCTTCGGCCTCGAGCCCGGCTGGGGGCAGATTGTCATCGGCAAGTTCAACGTCCAGCTGGCGAGAGAGTCCGAGATGATCTGGGACGACGACCTGTCGCCCGAGGGTGCGTCCGAAACGCTCAACGCGTGGGAACAGCGGGAAGGCTTTCTGCGCAGCGTCCGTCTCAACGCGCTGCAGTGGGAAATGAACGAGGTCTCCAATGGCGCGGATTCGTTTGTTGTCGGCGGGCAAGCCGCGGTCGATACGGCGGTTGGATCGACGGCGGCCTGGTCCGCGTTCCTCGGCGACTACAGCTTCCAGGGTATGAACAAGATCGCTCAACAGTATGTCAGCCAGTTTAATGACCCGGCGGGCATGGCCAGCAATTCGAATTTCAACAGCTCGCTGTCCAACAGCAACGACGTGATCACGAACGGCAAGCAGATCACCGGCTACGGGGTGTGCAAGGGCGGTCAATGCACTGGCATCGGCTTCAATTTGATCAACGTCGGCACCGAGGTGGATTTCCCCGACCCGGCCGGTCTCGGTATTCCCGCCGGCCTGTGGGGGGACTTCGTGAACAACACGCAGGCGCAGGGCCGCGACACCGGCTGGTCCGTCGGCGTCGGCATCGGGAAGGCACAGAGGGACTGGTACCACGACACCCTGAAGAATCCAGGTGATTGGGGTGTGGCCTACACCTGGGAGCACGTGGAAAAAGATGCCGCGGTGTCGCTGTTCAACAACAGCGATTTCCAATACCAGCAGTCGATGAAGGCAGTGGTTGTCCAGAAGGGAAGCACGAATGTCGTCGGCAGCATCCTCCGCTTCGACTACGAGCTGTTCCCGAACTTCCAGCTGACGCTAAAGTCGCAGTTCATCAACGCCCTGGATCCCGGCATCGCGACGACCAACAACGGGAACAGCGGCAAGCCGCTGATCGGCAACTCGACACTGACCCGTTTGCAGTTCGACACGGTGCTGAAGTTCTAGGGCCTGCGGCCGGCGTCTTTTCTATGGGCCGCGCCCCTGTTGGGTCGCTAGACGGTGCCGTCGCGACCGTTTGACTCGAGCACACGTGTTTCCAGTTGCCAGCGAAAGGAGAAAGTCATGAATCAGTCCCACACCCTAACTCGGTTCGAACGCGATGTTCGCATCACCATCGCCCACTTGGTTGCCTGCCGGCTCGTGAGTGCTGGAGCCGGTGTGGAGAGTGGGGTCTGTCATGCGACCGTGCCGACGACGGTGCTGGGACGGGGCGCCGCGGATGAGTACGAAATCACGGTGACCCTGCGGGTCGACGGTGCGCACATCGAAGCTGTCGTCGCGCACAGCTTCGCCAATCCGCATTGCGTCGACATCCAGGTGCAGAGCCCGACGCTAGCGCAGCGGACGGCGGAGGAGGAGAGGGCTCCGCAGCCGGATGACCAGGCTTCCCGGCGGGCACGTTTGCAAGAACGTGCCCGCTCGGAAGCGCAAGCGGACCGACTGGCACCGGCATCGCTCTCCAACGACTGGGATGAGGCGTGAGCGGTCGCCGACCGACAGTCACGCGAAACAGCGAAAGGTTTTGAAATGGCTCACTGGTACGCAGACAACGCGCATTCCATTGGACGTACGCCCCTGGTGCGCCTCAACCGCGTCACGGACGGGGCACCCGCGCTCATCTTGGCCAAGGTCGAAGGCCGCAATCCGGCGTATTCCGTCAAGTGCCGCATCGGCGCCGCGATGGTCTGGGATGCCGAGCGCCGGGGGATTCTGGGGCCAGACAAACATCTGATTGAGC
>CAZTDK010000854.1:0-2971 GCA_964611965.1 uncultured Binatia bacterium (SeqCode)
AAAACAAAGGCAAACCCGCTTCAGACACTGCCCTCACTTTCCTGTCGTGCACCCGGCGCTTGCCGGCCACTGGAAGGGGCGGTACATTCATGATATGGGGATTCACAAATGCCCTGCTCCTTAGGCGGGGTATTGATAGTGGCCCGGCAAGCCAGTTAGTTTGTACCCGCCTTGCGCCCCTCGGTGTGCTACCACCTTGGGGCGCGAGGCTATCTAGGCTCATTGTTGATATTCATCCGTCTATTCCTAGTCCGCGAGGGCCCATTTCCTCGAACTTCCTCGCTTCACTTTCCCTTCCTTTTGCAGTTCCAGCATATCAACTTTTAGCAGATCCTTACTGAATGGGGTTTTAAGCCATGGGCACCCGCCAAGCTGCGTAAGAATCTGCATGTTCTGTAGCCCGTCCCGAAAGTACCCGAGAATATGAAGAATTACCTCGCGGCGTCGCGCTGCAAGCTCATGTACATTAAACCATTCCGACGCTCCCCACGCATATGGCCCACTGAGTATCGGGGCGCGCGAGGTATCCATTAGAACCCATCCTTCGTCCTCTCGACGCTCGATCGTCTTGGCTTTCTCCAGTCGAGTTCCGATATTTCCAAGTGAACCATCGTTCACGTGGATTCCACGCGCCTCCCCTTCCGCAATAATCCCCCTTGGGGGGACCGGCTCATTTGCTGCCCTCAATACGCCGAGCACCAACGTTTGAAGATTGGATTTTGAGAGCGGAACGCAGATCCATGAATCCGGTACGCCAACAGGTCGCGTTGCAGGTACATGTGGATCAATTCGGATCGACTTACCGTTGCCATTCGAGTTCGCGCTCGTGGAATCGACACTTCCTAGCAGCCTTCGTAGGGGTTCAGGCAATTCAATGCGTACCTCTTCGAACCGAACCCGGCATTCATCAGCATCCTGAAGGAGCTTAGTGAATGCCGCGAACGCCTCGGTTACTTTCGTGAAGTCCATCTCTCCACCCTTATATGGCATTTCGCCACCACTGTGCAAGGGGCGATAGATGGACACCATATGTTGTGGTTGGGGTCGGGGAATGGAGTGGACTAACCGCTAGGTGCGGATTTTTGTTTGGGAGGGCCTTCGAGGCCCACGTGCTAGCAGCCTAGAGCGCGTGGTCGAACACGCTCGTATTGCGGCGGTGGTTGTGCCGGAACGAGAACTCGTTGAGGTAGAGCGGCAGGTATTGCTTGCTGACGTGATGGAAGCTGCCCATGATGCCGCGTTTCAGCAACGACCAGAAGCCGTCAATGGTGCCGGTGTGGACGATGCCACGCACGTACTCATCCTTGTGGTGATTCACTGACTCATGCCGGAGCGCTAGTCTGCCTTCCGACCAACCGGATTCTTCCATGAAACTGTAAATCGGCGCTTCGTCGGTGGCGACCAGCTCGACCTTGTTGGAAACGGCCTTGTCAACGAACGCGCCGACCGTCTCAGTGTCTAGGCGTTCAATGACCTGACAAATGACGTTTCCCTTGCGGGATATGGCGCCGATGACAGTGATCTTGTCGGTGTTCTTTTGGTTCAGGCCACCGCCTGGCTTCTTGGTCTTTGTCTTCGTCCGCTTGCCCAAGGGCTTGTTGCGATTCTCGCCGCCGACATAGGTTTCATCGATCTCGACCACACCCTGGAGCTTCATAATCTCGTCGCTTTGAAACGCCGCACGGATGCGGTGGCACATGTACCACGCTGTCCGATAGTCGCCGCTTCCGATCGTGCGGTGGATTTGCAGAGCGCTCATGCCCTTCTTGGATTGCAACATCAGGTACATGACCTGGAACCATTCACGCAGCGGGTACTTGGTATTCTCGAAGATCGTGCCTGTGGTCAGTGAGAAGCGATAGCCGTTCTTGTTGCAGGCTCGACACTGCCAAGACCATGCACGTTTCACCGGGCGTACGTTCGGGTTCTGGCAACGCGGGCACTGTACGCCATTTGGCCAGCGGATATTCTGGAAGTGTTCACGGCACGCTTGCTCAGTGGAGAATTGCTCGTTGTGCTGGCGCAGCGTGGGCAGCGTGCGGAAGTTGAGGCGAGCACCCCCTTGAATCGCTTCGTCCTTAGTCATGCAGGGAATCTAGCGCACTTTCGCAACCGTGTCAACTCCAACATAATCCCCGGCTTTCCGCGCGAGGCCAAACGTCAACTACGCGGCTTCGGCGACGAGGCCACGTATCAGCTCGGTCACGGTTGGGGCAGGGAGATCGCCCGACAGATCTTCGGGCCGCCGAAAGGACGGCGCGGCAGGTAGCCTTCGCCTCATCCGGAGAATACTTGCTGATTTAAGTCGTAATAGGGTATTATTCACCCCGTTATGGATAGTAAGAGCAATGCAAATATTGCCCTGCTGTTCCAGGAGCACCCAGTTCTGACGCTGGATCTCTGGGAACGCGAGCTGGGTGGGCGGAATTCGAGAGCACGCGCGGTCGACCAGGCAAAGTACTATGCCGAGGTCGGTCGCCTTCGCCGGCTTACGCGCGGCTTGTATGCGGTCACACCGATCGGCACCGACGCTCGGACGTTCCTACCCGATCCATATCTTGTCGCCGCAGCGCTGCGACCGGATGCGATTCTATCGCATCACACTGCCCTGGATCTGCTCGGGCATGCGCACAGCGTGTTCCAGCAGTTTCCGTACTTCACGGCGCACCCGCGGCGGACGTTGCGCGTCGATGGGCTCGAATGGCCGGCGGTCCCACATCCTGCTCCATTGGCCCGCAAGCGGCGCACGGAGTTTGGCGTGGTGCAGCTCGATCGGCGCGGACAACTACTCCGGCTGTCCGGCCCGGAACGCACGCTTGTCGACGGCTTCGCTGCACCCTGGTGGGTGGGCGGCCTGGACGAGCTCGTCGAGTCTGCTGCTGGGTTCCGCGATCTCGATCTTGACCTGCTCAACGCTTATCTGAAGCTTCTTGATCGCCGCGTACTCGATGCCGCGACGGGATGGTTTCTC
>CAZTDK010000855.1:0-2969 GCA_964611965.1 uncultured Binatia bacterium (SeqCode)
CGGTCTCACGCACTTTCCGTTCCGGACCGACCACGCCGTTCCCCGAACGGATACAGGTCGACGCGTCGGGCACCCAATGATCACGTTGTTTACCGCCGTGAGAATCTCGTCGATCGTGATCTCGCCGTCGTGGTTCGGATCACCGGCAGGGCACGCGCCGACTGCTGAGTCGCTCAAGGAGATCGTCACCATCGTTAAGACTTCATCGACGCTTACCTGTTGGTCGGCATGGCAGTCGCCTACACAAACGGACACACGATCCTGCGGCTGCGCCTCGTATGCGCCGATATCCACATGCTCGCTCGATAGACGCGGCTGACCACGTTGATCGGTAGTGATATTGAGCAGCGGTCCGGTCACCGCATCATCTCCGGCGTCGATGGCTGGACTCGCACCCGTGCACGTCGGATCAGGAATACCGGGTGCCGTGCACAACGCGATCGTCTGGGTTTGTCCACCGTAGTATCCAAGAGGAGCCAGCCGTGGGTCGATATTGATGTTGGGTGTGGAGAAGCAGGTACTGTCGCTACTCATGTTGTGACCGGCGTCGACCATGGACCCTGTGCAGTTCTGGCTGAAGACGACGAGCCCGTGGTCGAGAACATCAGCGGAGGCGGTGTTGTTTGCGACAATTGTGTTGGTCAGTATTGCCAAGCCGCGATTGGCTATGCCACCGCCGTCGCCGCCACCACACGAGTCGCCTGCAGCGTTGCCGGTGACTGTACAATTGGTCAGGGTGAGCATCGCGTCGTTGGAAATTCCCGCACCACCCTCAGCTGAATTTCCGCTGATGGTGCAGTTGGTTAACGTTGCCACTCCACCATTGCCATTGTAGATACCGCCACCAGCAACGTACTGAACTCCGCTGTTGTTGCTCACCGTGCTGGTGGTCACTGTCAATGTTCCGAGGTTGGAGATGGCTCCTCCTGGCGACTCGTTTGCTTGGTTGCCACTCAGCGTGCAGTTGCTTAGGATGGCAGTGCCCGTATTGAGCATGCCGCCTCCACTCTCTGCGAAGTTGCCCTCCACAATCGAGTTCGTCAGCGTGACCATCCCACCATTCTCGATCGCGCCGCCATCTCCGTCGCTGGAGTTGTCGTTGATCACGCAGTTAATGAGCGCCATTATGCCGCGATTTTTGATCCCGCCTCCTCCGCCGCAATCTTCCCCATTATCGGCACATGAGTTGCCATTCTGAATGCACACGTTCGTGATCCGCACGGTTCCAGCCGTGACCTCAAAGATTCGTGTTGCACCATTTCCATCAACCGCCAGCACGCCTTCAGCCGGTCCACTGATGGTCACATTCCTGCTGATGGTCAACTCAGCGTTCATGGTCAGCGTGATCGTCGCCGGAAGGGTCAGGCTGAACACGATGGCATCACCCGTACCGTTGCCAGCAACACAATCGCCGCTGGTCGTATCACCCGCGGCATTCACATTGGCGATCGCCTCACGCAGCGTGCACGTCGCGTCGCCAGCCGTCGTGTTGTCAGCAGTGGTGTTCACTGTGATCGTGGCGGCTTCTGCGGGTTGAAGCCTGACCCCAATTCCAGCGATGCCCAGCAGCAGGACGACCGCACCAGCCCTTACGCGTCTCGAACTCCTTCTCAGCATCATCACGTCTGTCTTTCTGCCGCCCGCCTGCAACAATCCGGTTTCCCCTTTACCGGGTTCAGCAAAGCACATGCCGCCCGACCAAACAGATGCGGACGCGACTTAGTGTGTGGCAAGGAATGGGGAGCCTTGCAGGACAGCAAGACTCTCGCACCGGTGCCAAGCGCAAAACCGTCAGAGACGTGGAAGGTAGAGGATCAACTGCCGGAGCAGCCGGCGGCATCAGCTCCTCGAGCGCCTGGTGGCTGCGGAACTGCACGTCAGTGGAGTACTCCGTTGCGTCATGACCCAGTAGTGGTGATCCAGCCGCCGGCCCACCACCGTTGACAGAGACCTGAATCACAGTGGCGGCGTTGAGCCGCCCGGGCGCGAGTCGGTGCCCTCCTTCAACAGACTCGCGCCCGGGCGGTTGGACTCCCGAACGAGCGGCGCGGAGCGCTCTTAATTCGTGGTCGTGGTGGTCGCCGCGGCCGCGGCCACCGGCGCACTATCTGCGGCGGCAGTGGCCGCCGCCGCCTTCGTTTGCCGCCGCGGCGCCCGCTCCGTCGTACTGGCGCTGAACCAGGCGCGCAGCTTGTCGGGGTTGCGCGTGTACTTGTTGTTCATGATCGCGTCCAGGTAGGTGACTTCCTTCATCCCGGCGCGGATCAGGCGGCCGATGGCGGCGGTACTGGTGACCCCATTGTTCTGGGCGCCCTCGTGGGCGTCCTGCGCCTCTGCAATCGCCTGGCGATCCTCGCGCAGCTGTGTGACCAGATCGGCGGGCAGCTCATGGGCGATGAATTTGGCGGCGACCCCGGGTTTGCTCACCTCGGCGAGCATCACGTCGGCGGCGGTGAGCAGCGCCGTTTGGCTGGGGCTGTCGGGCAGGCGGAATCTATCGGCGAAGCCCGGTTCATCCTGCGCGATGGCGCGTGCCGTGCGCGCCAGGTTTTGGAGGTCCAGGCGGAGCGAGTCGAGCATGACTTCCTTGGCGGTGGCGCCGCCGGCCTGCTGGTTGGCCTTGGCGGCATCGAGGTTGCCAATGATCTCGGTGATGTTGGCAAAGCGGAGCTTTGCTTGGCTCTTGGCGGCGAAATCGGCGGCGTTGTTCTTGCCAAAGGTTTCGACACGGCCAAGCATGGCATAGCGGCGGGTTTCGCGTTCGGTCATTGCAAGGTCCTCCATGTGCGGTGGCGCCGCGTCGCACGCGGCGATTGACGAACACTGGCGGCAAGGAGAAGCCGCGACCCCGGGCCTGCTCAGCGATAGGTATCCATAGTCAGGGAAGGATGAACGATCCCCGTCGATCACAGCGCCGGTCGCGGTAGACCGTCAACTGCCCCGGGCTGCCTTTACCGGAAGCATGGCTT
>CAZTDK010000856.1:0-2968 GCA_964611965.1 uncultured Binatia bacterium (SeqCode)
CGTACCTTCCGCGGCCACAAGGGCCTGGTAACCGGCGTGGCGCTGAGCGCCGACGGGCAGTGGGGCATCTCCGGCAGCTGGGATCGCACCGTGCGCCGCTGGGACACCGCGCCCGAGCGCCGCGAGCCCAGTCCGCTGCGCCTGGCGACCGGGCACGACACCGGCGCCGCCGCGATCAGTTGAAGTTCTCGGTAAAGACGATCTGTTGCACGTATACGAAGCGCGGCGTCATCGGCGGGAGATTTCTCACGTCGTTGAAGTCGCTGTCATAGTCGTAGTTCCGGCTCGGAGGGTTGTAGATGTTGCAGCCGGAAACCGCCGAGCTTGTACTCGATCCACCGGTGCCGCACCATTGCCCATCCACATGGTTCGGCGTTCCGAGACTCACGAACGACCCCCTATAGTTCAGAGTCCAGGTTGACCAGTCCTCGTGAAAGCGAAAATAATTTTCAAGACCGCCATTATAGATGTTGCTCATAGTAACATCCACGCCGCCAATGAACGCAGCATTGATGGTGGTGTTGTTCTTCGCTCCGCGTGGACCGGAACCCGTGGTACCCAACGTTACGACACTCTGGCAATCGTTGATGCACTGCCCGGCGACAAAGCCGGGTGTGGGCTTCTGCAGCGCATTGTTGGACAAGACATTGACGCTGTCCGCCATAATGGCGGCCGGCTCCTTGATGTAGCTAACCGATGTTCCGGTGAAACTGGACGTTCCGTTCACGTTGTAGTCGCCGGCGACATAGGCGGCTTGATCGCTGACGATGGTGATGCCGGTGGGGTCGCCCGGATTGGCCGGTGTTGGGAACGGCAATGGGCTGCCTCCGAAGATCCGTACGCCGTAGTTGTTCTGGCCGCCTGAGTTTGGCCCGATGACCGTGAGGTAGATAACCGGGCCACCCTTGGCGGTGTGCGTCGGGTCCGAGTTGTTGCTGTCGGCGAGGCTTGGATCGAAGAAGGCGTTGTAACCGTTCGTTGCCTTGAATTCGATGTTCCACTCCAGCAAATCCCGCAAATTCACGTTCAAAAGATACATCCAGGTTTTCTCGCGCCAATTGTAGAAGCCGCCGCGGCGCGGATCGCCATCCTTGAACATCGAGCCGAGATCGGGCGGGGTGAAATTATAAGGCGTTGGCGTCGCCTTCGCGAGCCAGGTGTTGGTGCTGTAGATGCGGTCCAGGTTGTAAAACGCGTGATCGTTGCCGAAGCCTGGTGTGGGGGTACCGACTACCAGGGTTTGCGTCGGGGTGGCGGTGGCGGTTGGCAGCGGGGTCCTGGTCGTTGTCGCATTGCGCGTGGTGGTCGGTGCAAGTGTATAGGTGGGAGTGAACGTCGGCATCGGCGTGCCCCAGTAGCAATTTTGTTGCTGGGCGGGACAGCCGGTTGGCGGATAGATGTTCTGATTGCAGGCGCACCCGTACGCCGCAGGCGGCGTCGGCAACGGAACATCCGTAAGGAATAGCGGTTTGGTGCCCTTGAAGTCACTCCTGTTTGTATTGAAGGTTGCATCATTCATGAACGTGTTCAGCAGGGCTGTCTTGGCGACGTCTGTCGTGCCGTCTTGCTGGAGGGCAACGATGCTGTGCGGGCCAAGCCCGTTGAGCACCAGGGCGATCCGCAAATCCGCATTGTTCCAGTACATCCCGTTTTGACCCATGATTCCCGGGGTGGGTACTGTAATGCTGTTCACACCGCTCACCATGCTGCCTTTCCAGGCTGCCAACGTCGGCGTGGGGACCACCGCGGAGTTGCCGCTGCAGCTCATCGTCAGCAAGCTTGGACTCGTGCCACTACTCATCACCTGGACGGTGCCGCCGCACGCGGTGGTGTCCTTGCGGCCGCGATGGATGGCGCCCTTCGAGGTCACCTGAACGATGGGAATGGGCGTACTGGTCGTAATCTGCAGCGTGGCATCGGAGTTCAAGTAGAGGTCGCCGTTGGTGTGCACGCGACCGTGCATCGTCATGTTCGCACCGGGCAGGATTTCGAGATCGCCGGAGTAAAAGGCGAGGAACTGGAAGAGGGGAATGTTCTGGATGTTGAACTCGGCGCCGACAGACGCCTCGGTCACGCCGCTGTTGAGCGACTGCGAATTCACCAGATAGGTGTATTGGATGGAGTTCAGTCCGGCGAACAGGTGCCCGGCGGGGACCAGTATCTCCTGTGGATTGCCGCCGGGATCCTGCAATTGATAACTCACTGTGCGCGCGCCGAGCGAATAGGTGGTCGGATTGAAGTCGGAACACGAACTGGACGTTCCGGAGCACGGGATCTGGTACAGCAGGAACCGGTTGCGGAAGGAGTCCATGGCGACATCCAGGCCAGACTCGGCGGTGTAGAAGCCCGCGGTGGCCCGGTTGTAGCCCGCGTTCAGGCCTGAATCCATCGTCACCGAGGTATTCAGCGCCACGGCCAGGCCCATCAGCAGGGCCAGGACCAGCAGGACGGGAATAAGGATGAATCCAGCCTCGGAACGTTGGTATTGCATAGTCTTAGCTTGTTGGAATCAGGTTGCGCGGCTTCGCAATGAACTGCGCGCTGCGACGATAATAGTTGCCCGAGATATCCGTCTTCTGGGAACGTGCTGTCACGTTGAGGATGATTTCGTTGAGCAGCGGCCAATCGGCGCTCGCCGGCAAGTCGAGGGTGTCGCAGGACGGGCAGTTGCGGAACAGGCGGTACTGGATGTTCATGCTTTCAATACCGGACGCGAACTGCTGCGCCGTGCCGCCGTTGATGCTGATCGTCAATGCGGGGATGCTGGGATTGGTGGTGTTGTCGATGGTGTATCTTCTACGCTCGGTCGCGTAGACTGTGGAGGCCGAGCCTGCGGCGCTCGAGTATGCCTGATTCATCTGCGTGTCCGAGGTGAGCGTGTTGCCGACGATGTTGGTGATGTTGAAATCCTGGCCGGTGAGCGTGACGGGGTTGAAGATGTAGCCGCCCATGCCGATTTGGAATCCGG
>CAZTDK010000857.1:0-2949 GCA_964611965.1 uncultured Binatia bacterium (SeqCode)
TCCGCAACGGTTCTACAGCATGTCGGCGCAGATCCGACAGGAGCGCCAGGCCTATTACGACATCCTTGAGGAGACGCAGAAGGGACCACTGGACATCACTCCCTGGATGGAGTGGTTTCTCGGCTGCCTGGGCCGCGCCATCGACGGTGCACAAACCATCCTCGGCGCTGTCCTCGCCAAGGCGCGCTTCTGGGAAGGCATCGCCGGCGTTGCGATCAACGAGCGCCAGCGCCTTGTGCTCAACCGGCTTCTTGATGGCTTCGAGGGCAAGCTCACAACGTCGAAATACGCAAGACTCGCCACGTGCTCGCAGGACACAGCCCTGCGCGACATTCTGGCGCTCGTGGAGCGCGGAATCCTCGTCCGCAACCCTGAAGGCGGCAGGAGCACGAGCTATGCGCTGGCCAAGGCGGTACTGAATACGAGTTCATCCGCGGACAAGCCATGGTCGACGGGGTCCACAGAGCCGCGCATCTGATGCGCACTGCTCGCCACACGGTGGCGCTGACCGGGGCCGGCTTGAGCACCGAATCGGGCATCCCCGACTTTCGGAGCCCGGGCGGGGTGTGGGAGCGCTTCCGCCCGATCGAGTACCAGGAGTTCCTCGCCAGCCACGAAGCCCGCATCGAGCACTGGCGCTACAAGCAGGCCACCGTGCCGGCGATGCTGCACGCGGAGCCCAACGCCGCCCATCGCGCCCTCGCCGAGCTCGAGACCGCCGGGCGACTGGTCGCGGTGATTACCCAGAACATCGATGCGCTCCACCAGCGCGCCGGTAGCCGCCACGTCCTTGAGCTGCACGGCACCAACCTTGAGGCCGCCTGCCTTGATTGTGGGGCGCGTGTACCCATCGGGGACGCGCTGGAGCAATTGGGCCGCGGCGACGCCGAGGGCGACGCCGTGCCGCGGTGCGCGCAGTGTGGCGGGTGGCTGAAGCCGGCGACGGTGTCGTTCGGTCAGGCCCTACCGGCGGACGTACTGCGGGAAGCAGCGGCGCTCGCGGAGAAGTCGGACTGCTTCCTGGCACTGGGCTCCTCGCTGCTGGTCAACCCCGCGGCCGCACTGGCAGGCCTCGCGAAACGCTGCGGTGCGGCGCTGATCGTGATCACTCTGGGCGACACGCCGTACGACGTTGCCGATGTCGTCATCCACGGTCCGCTCGCTGCAACCCTGACGCGCATCGCGGCCCTGGTGCTTGACCGCGAGTAGCGCGGTGCGCCATTTCGTAGCGCTGGTCGGGACGCGCCGCCGATGCAGCTCGCGAGGGATTCACTCCATCGCATCGATGGCGTCCGCCAAGCTCTGGCAGTCCGGTTGCACATATCGCCAGATGTACCGATCGGATCGGTGACCCGACGCCTCCTTCGCATATTGCACGCCTTTTGACTCGGCGAGCTTGCGAAGGAACGTGTGCCGCAACACATGCGGCGACACCTTGACGCGTTCGCCGGCGCGCCGGTGGGATTAGCCTGGGCCGCCACGCGTTGCAGGATCAGGAACAGTTGGTGGCGGGTGAGCCGCTGCCCGGTCCGTGTCATGAACACCGGTCCCGATTTCTTCGTGTCGGCGGCGAGGAATTCTTCGAGTACCTGCCGCGCGTCGGCGTGCACGGGCACGAACTCCCGCACCCGCCCGCCTTTGGTCAGCACGTTCCTGAAGCCCCGCCCCTTGTACTGCTCCCGGTTCAGGCTGAGCAGTTCTGAGACTCGCAGCCCTGAGCCCAACAGCACCGCGATCGCCGCGTGGTCGCACAGGCCTTGGTTGGTGCCGCGACCGGGGCGGACACGGAGCGTCTGCGCCGCGCTTAGCAGCCGCAACTCGTCGGCGCGGCTCAGTCCCTTCCACTGGGGCTCGGGGTCCTGCGGTGGTCTGATGCCGTCGGTGGGGCACCCGAGTGGAAAGGGGGCTACCTTCTGGTGAATCCAGCGCGCGAAGTGGCGCACGCTCGCATAGGTGCGGACGATGGTCGCTTGCGCGGGCCGCGCCTTCGCGAGCTGCTTCAAGAACTCCCGCGTCACCGATACGTACCACTCCTCGGCATGATCGTGGCCGTAGAGCTTCTGGTAGAAGGCGAAGAAGCGGGCGAAGGTCGCGGCGTTTGGCGTCGATGGTGGCGGGGGCCTGCCCGGCGACTTGGCTGCGGAAGTATAGGTCCGCGAGCGCGCCGAGGCTGCGGTGCGCGGTGGCGACGGTCGCTGGGACGTTATGTTGTAGATTCCTTGCAGGAACCAAGGCCGTTTGGGGGCGCTTTGTAGTCGGCATAGACCCGGAGTCTATATCATAATGTCCCATATGACACAGATTCTCTGGCGCGAGAACCGCGCCGGCCGAGGGAGGTCCGGATCGTCGAGGGCGACGAGGTCCAGTATCCTCGCTGAGCATGTGCGTC
Organism: uncultured Binatia bacterium (SeqCode); assembly: GCA_964611965.1. GTDB lineage: Bacteria > Desulfobacterota > Binatia > HRBIN30 > HRBIN30 > CAZTDK01. The sequence continues at coordinate 2,390 of CAZTDK010000857.1, forward strand.
AGCGGTCCACCGTGCCCATTACGCCTTGGGGCGTGGGAGCGGCTCGATCAGGCCACCGGCCAGCAGGCTGCGGTCGGTCGGCTTCTTCGCGTACCCGATCGCATCATCGGGCAGCGGGATCTTCAGCATTGCGGCGATCTTGGTGCCGTCGATGTACTTGTCGTCGCGACCGATCTTCCAGCCGGTGGCTTGCAGGAAAGCGTCCTTCTGCTCCCGCGAGCGGAAACAGACACAGAACCAGTATTCGCTGTCCGTCGTCTTGAGAAACCGCTTGCGCTCCTGCGTCCGCGACTCCCGGAATCTCTGCTGCAGCGCGGTCAGTTGCTCTTGCGGGGCCGACGGCGCGGCGTCCCGTGTGGCTGGCTGTTTCCGAGCCGGCGCGCGGCGTTGCGGGAAGGGGCTATTGCCGAAGAGGTTCGTCGCTCGTTTCATGCATGTCCTTTCTGAAGACCTCGAGCCCGGCCAGCGGGAACCAGTCGAGGATCTTCTGGTAGTCGTCGGGATAGTGTATCCGTTCGGGGAACGGCGTGGTCGGTCCGGAACGGAAAGTGCGTGAGACC
>CAZTDK010000858.1:0-2948 GCA_964611965.1 uncultured Binatia bacterium (SeqCode)
GCAGCGGCGCCCTGAGGCGAACCGAGTTGATATTCCAAGTGGCGATCTTCACGGTGGGCTCATTCCTTCCATGCTATGGACGCATATCTATTCGCTGCGACGCACCAAAATATAGCAATTTCAATTAGTTATACACCATATATGACAAATTGAACACTAAATAATATTCAAATCGTTCATTGAAATCGAACGAACCACCCCTATATCCCCCTTGTCGGCAAGAGCCGGAAACGAAATTCGAAAGCGGCGACGCCAGGGTTGAAGGACCAGCGGCGCCAATCAAAGGAGAGGCAAATGACCAACGTTACGACCCACATCCCCGAGCAGCAATCCGCGTTCAGCCGGTTCGTCGTCGGCGAGAAGCAAGACATTCGACTCGACAAACCGTACGGCGTGGCGATCTATGATGGGAAAATCTACGTCTGCGATACCAATGCGACGGTCGCAGTCTTCGATCTGAAGAAGAACGCCTTTGCGATGCTAAAGGGCGCCACCGGTCCCGGGACTCTCAAGGAGCCGATCAATATCAGCATCGAGGCCGATGGGACCAAATACGTAGCGGATCCCGCCCGCAGCCAGGTTGTCGTGTTTGACCGCAACGACGAGTATGTGAGGGCCTATGGAATAGCCGGTGCCTGGCGACCCGTCGACGCTGTGGCGTTCGATACAAGGCTGTACGTGGCGGACCCCAAGAACAGTGTTATCAAGGTTTTCGACAAGGCGAGCGGCGACTTGGTCAAGAGCATCGGCGACAAAGGCGATCCGGCCGAACGGCTCAACCGGCCAACCAATCTTGCCTTCGACCGTGACGGCTACCTCTATGTTACGGACATCGGCAGGTTCCAGGTGGTCAAGTTCGACCGCGACGGGCATTTCAAGGGGACGATCGGAAAAATCGGCGATAACCTGGGCCACTTCGCCAGGCCCAAAGGGATTGATCTCGATCGCGACGGTCGTCTCTACGTCGTCGATGCTTCCTTTAATAACGTGCAGATCTTCAGCAATCAGGGACGGCTGTTGATGTTCTTCGGCGAAGGCGGCGACAAGCCCGGCGACCTGACGTTGCCCGCACAGGTCGCGATCGACTACGACAACCTCAAGTACTTCCAGAAGTATGCGCAGCCCGATTTTCAGATGGAATATCTGGTGCTGGTCACCAGCCAATTCGGACCGCGCCGGGTGAACATCCTGGCGTTCGGGAAGCAGAAAGGAAAGGAATACCCCACCGATGCGGAACTCTTGAAGCAAATGGAAGAGCGGCGGAAGCAGGAGCTGGGGAGCGAACCGCCTTCGGCGCAACCGAAGTGAGTCGAGCGGCGTCTGCGCCAGCGTGTTCCCGATACCGATGAAGGTCTGGACGGTGGCGGCATGTGCTTGTGTTGTGGCCATGCTGGCTATCGGCTGCGATGCAGCATCGCGTTACCGGGTCCTGAGTTTCTTTTTCGACGGCGTCCCCGTACCCAAGCAGCCCGAAACGCCCGGAGCCCAAGCTGCTGCCGCAGCCAACGCCGTCCAACCGCGACGCGTCGGTTATCGCGAACATGGCCCTTACGGCGCCAAAATGTGCAATGCCTGTCACACGCCTGGAGCCAGCAATTCCCTGGTGCTGCCCCCAGACCAAATCTGCTTCCAGTGCCACGACATCCGGCTGAACAAGAAATACATTCACGGCCCGTTGGCGTCGGGGGGCTGTCTGGCGTGTCATGATCCCCACAGCTCGCAATACCGCTACCTCCTGCTGTCGAATTCCGACACCTTCTGTTTGCATTGCCACGACCCGCGAGACCTCGCGAGAGTCCCTGCACACGTAGATGGCTACGAGGAGCAATGCACGACCTGTCACGATCCTCACATGTCGGACAAGAAGTACTTGCTGCGATGAAGGTGGGGATGCTGTGAAATGGGGACGACGACCAGGCATCCCTTTTCCGTTACTGCTCACCCTGTGCGCGGTCGGCTTCGCCGCGTCGCTGGCGCGCGCCGACTGGCAGGAATTCATCCCACGGCCGCTCGAGAACGGCGCGTACTTCGACACCTACGGATCCTATGAGCAGGATCATTCCGTCAGCGGGGGAACATCTACCCGATGGACCGACACATTCATCAGAGAGCGGGTCACCCTCTTCTCGAACGGCTATTCCTACCATCCGCGATTTATCCGCTACCAGTTCTCCATTTCGGGCGCCGTGAAGCAGGAAGACTACCAGAGCTCGCAGCCCGGACCCTCCGGGTGGAGTGACGACACCGGCTTGGAATACGACGTCCGCCTGGTGGTGCTGCCCGAGCATTCCTACAACCTGCGCGTTTTTGCGGCCCGCTACGAACCGTTGTTCAAGGAGCAAGCGGCGACGCAGCACAGCAGCATCGAAAACAGCCGCGGCGCGGTGTTCCGCTATCGCAAGAAGCCATATTTTGCGCACATCGGTTACACCGATGACTCCATTGAGTCTGGCAATACAACCTCCGATGTCCAGGCGCTCAGCACGAACGCTGAGTACTTCAAGCGTTATGCGAGCGGGACCCAGTTCTCGATCACCGGCGCCATCAACCCCTCGTGGTTCAATAACTCCCAGGGGCTGAGCGGTAGCGCGCAGGAATACGTATTGTCCAATACCCTCAACCTCCCGCTACTGCCGGTGGTTACGCCGGTGCGATTGTATTCCAGTCTCAGTGACAACACGTTCGATCAGAGCAGTGGCAGCTCGGGTAAGTTCACGGACGACCAACTTGTCTGGTACGAGCTGTTGTCCGTGTACCTCCCCGCAAGCTTCAGGACCGACGCCGCCTACCGCTATCAGGACACCCACTCGACGAATGCTCCGCCCGCGGCGGCGTCCCAGACGCTCTCCGACATCAGCAACGACGCACGCTTCGACGTCGTCCACAGGCTCTACCAGAGCGTCGATTCGACCTACTCGCTGCTCTACGATTCGCGGTCGCTGATGGAA
>CAZTDK010000859.1:0-2943 GCA_964611965.1 uncultured Binatia bacterium (SeqCode)
CGGACTTGGCAGTGCATAGCGACCAATCCTGTCCTGGGGCTCCCCGAAGGGGGGAGCGGGCCATAGAAGAGACGACCGCAGGTCCTAGATTCTCCATTCCCGGTTTCCCGTTTTCCATTCTCATGTTTCTAGACCCGGAAGGACTCCATCGGGCCCGCGGTACTCTCCACGTCGAGGTAAACCATCTCCGTGGTCGAGTCGTAACCCAGCACCTCGCCGTAGCGGCCCCACCCAATGATCGTTTCGAAGAGCTGCTCGTGCGGCTCATTGGGCAGATGCATGGCGAGCTCCTCCTGCACGACCTCGGCAGGCAGACGCAGATTCGGCGCGCCGCGCAGGCGCTCGAGGAGGTAGGCAAACGTCGGCACCTGGCGCAGCTGGCGATGGAAGATGTGTTTGCGCGTGTTGGCGTCGCCGGCAACACACTCGCGCCCCAACGCGGTGAGCACGACCTCCTGCTTCGGCGTATCCACCAGGTCGAGCAACTCGGCGGCATTCACCGCGAGGATGACGAGACCAATTTCCACGCGCAAATGGGTGGCCAGCTTGAAGATGTTGATGCGGTCGCCGTGATTGTGCACGACGTCGAGGAGACCGATGATCTCTCCAATGTGTGCCGCGGGCAGCGGCTCGAGCCGCGGTGTCCCCTCAACGACCGCCGGCTGCCTCGCGGTGTCGGGCAAATGAATCTGCGTGATCACGGCGTGGATGTCGTCGACCAGCGCGCGGAACTCGGCATCGTGGTACTGGCGCGGATGCGGCAGACGGTTGGCAATCTCCTCGCGCACGGTTCCGGGATTGGCGCCCATGATGATGATGCGGTCGGCGAGAAACACCGCTTCCTCGATCAGGTGCGTGATGAGCAGCAAGGCCTTGAGCCCCATGTCGCCGTGCGCCCACAGCGTGTACACCTCCGAGCGCAACGATTCGGCGGTGAGCACGTCGAGCGCGGAGAACGGCTCGTCCATGCACAGCAGCTCCGGTCCGCCGACGAGGGCACGGGCAATGCCGACCCGCTGCTTCATGCCGCCCGAGAGCTCCTTGGGGTACGCCTCTTCGAAGCCTTCGAGCCCGACGAGGTCGATGGCGTGGTGCACCCGTCGCGCCTCTTCGTCGGCGCTGACACCCTTGCGGTACAATCCGACGCGCACGTTGTCCGCGACCGTCAACCACGGGTACAGCGCAAAGTTCTGGAAGACGATTGCCGCTCCGGCATTCAACCCGTGTAGCGCCTTACCGTGACACTGGACTTCGCCCGCGCTGGGCGCGACCAAGCCGGTCATGATGCGCAGCAAGGTCGACTTGCCGCACCCCGACGGACCCAGCAGCGCCACCACCTCGCCGGGGTACACCGCGACGTTGATGTCGCGCAGCACCACCAGCTCGTGCCCATCGCTGGCAAACGACTTCGACACGTGCCGTACCGCGGCGATGGCGTCGCCGCTTGGTGGCATCGTGGCACTTGCAGTTGCATGATTCATCATGGCGTCGCCCGGCACGTCTACCCTATCGCACGCCATGGAGAAACCGGCGAGGGCGTTGCTCGACTGGGAATCTGGGAGCAGGATGAACCCACTGTGGCTCGGGAAGATGTATGAGGCGATATGAGGCGTCGGTGTCGCGTGCGCATCGTTGTGGCCATAGGGCTGGTACTGACCGGCTTGATGATGATCGGCTGCGCTGAGCGTTCAGTCGACGAAGCCGCTCCCGCTGCTGCGGTGCAAGCGGTGGCAAACGGAGGCCCATCCATGAGCGAGAAGCTCCAACCAACTGGCACCCTGTCCGACTTGGCAGCTCCGAGCAGCCTGTCGGACTTGGCAGCCCCTAGCGACCAACGGGAGCGGGCCATAGAAAGGACGCCGGACGCCGGCCCGATCGGTGCGCCGCGCCGGGGCGGGCGATTCGTCAATCGGGCGGGGGCGCGCCAGCTGCCCGGCGTTGGCGAGATGCTGCCATTCTTCTTGCGCAAGGCCTGGACATCGATCGTCGGGCGCGCCGGCGGCGCCCCGCTGGTGCCGTTTGATCGTCAGGCGCTGCTGCACAATCCGAGCATCACCTGGATCGGGCATGCAACCATGCTGGTGCGCATGGACGGCGTCACCTTCCTCACCGATCCGATCTTCTCCGAGCGCGCCAGCCCGGTGTCGTTCGCCGGTCCGAAGCGGCTGGTGCCGCCGGGAGTGCCGCTGAGCGAGCTGCCGCCGATCGATTTTGTGCTGGTCTCCCACGATCACTACGATCACGCCGACGTGGACTCGCTGCGCACGATGGCGCAGCGCGGAGCGCGGTACGTGGTGCCGCTCGAGATGGGCGACGTCGTGCGTGCCGCCGGCGGCTCCCCGGTCGAGCTCGATTGGTGGCAGAGCACGACGATCGGCGACGTGCGCATCCATTGTGTCCCGTCGCAGCATTTTTCCGGGCGTTCGCTGACCGACGGCAACAGCCGCCTGTGGGGGGGCTGGGTGGTCGAGGGACCGACGCGCCGCTTCTATCATGCCGGCGACACCGGCTACTTCGCCGGCTTCGCGGAGATCGGCCAGCGTCTCGGGCCGATCGATCTGGCCGCCATTCCGATCGGCGCCTACGACCCGCCGTCCATCATGCACGTCGTGCACATGAATCCCGAGGAGGCGGTCCAAGCGGGGCGCGACCTGCGCGCCGACCGGGTCGTCGGCATGCATTTCGGCACCTTCGATCTGACTGACGAATCGCCCGACGAGCCGCCGCGACGTTTCCACGCCGCCGCCGCACAGCTGGGGTACGATGCGGATCACGCGTGGATCCTGAGCGTCGGGGAAACGCGGCGATGGTGAGAAGACAGTGACGAGTGATCAGTGACGAGTGCACCCCGTCCCTCATCCCTCATCAGTGTTCACTGCGTCTCAAGCCAAAGCGTCGCCCATACCAGTCGAGCACCGACGGCCCCAGACCATGCAGCGCCGC
>CAZTDK010000860.1:0-2941 GCA_964611965.1 uncultured Binatia bacterium (SeqCode)
GACCTAGAAAGGTGGCATACAAGTCGAGGCCGCGATGCGCGGCCGTAGCCAACGGGACATCTTCGCCAACAGCGGCAACGGTCACAGCGTTGAGCCACACGCCGAAGAACCAGCAGACCACGGCCAGGACAGCTCCGCCGGCCAACAGCATCGACAAGCTGTCACCATGGTGTCCCAGGAGATCCACGAAGACATTCATGTCGAGATCGGCCAGCAGGGTCCGCGTGGCCAAAGACCGATCGAGGGCTGTGGCTAGCCACGACCAGGCGGCGGCCGTGAACGTCAGGCCCGGCACGAACGTCGCCGCGAAGAGTAGCAACGCCAAGGGCCAGCGCCGTAGCGCAGCTCGAAATCCCCTCAGGTAGCAGCGTCGCATATCAGAGTCCCGACAACACGTAAACGAGGTTCTGGAACCAAAATCCCCAGCGCGACGTCAGGCGCACGAGCCCCCGTGTGCCGCCCTCGCGCATCCGGGAGTTGTTCAAGCGATCGATGTCCAACGGCATGCTCCCATTGGGGTCGACGATGGCCCACTCCACGCGTTGCGCGCCGGTGTACTCGAACCGCTTCCAGCGCTCGCGGCCGTCCCAATGCTCCGCTGCGGTGGTACCATCCTCGAAGACCACCTGCACGTCCACCGGCATGATGACGGAGCCCAGACGCTCGACCACCACTTCGTTGTGGTAGCGTCGCGGCTCGGTTGGCTGAAGCGCCACCTCCTCGCCACCCTCGGCGACGGTCACGGGATAGCCGGCAAACGCCTGCGCCTCCTCGGTATTGACGCGGGTGATCGCGTAGTCGAGCACACCGGTTCCGGAAATCACCTGGTCGAAGTACCAGCTGAGATCCTGCCCCGCGGTGTCATTGATGGTAGACAGCAAATCACCGCCCCGCGGGTGCCGGAAACGCCAGCGCGCAAAATAGGCCGCCAACGCGTGCCGCACGGTGTGGTTGCCAAGGTACCCATCGAGGGTGTCGAGGACCAAGGCGGTCTTGCCGTACGAGATAGCATGGTAGCTGGCGCGGTCGAGAAAGCTCCACGCCCGGCGCACCATCGGATCATGCTGCGCTTGCGCCATATAGCGCAGGCGATTCAGGGGGACACTGTCAAATTGCCAACCGAGCACATTGATATAGCTGGCAGGACCGAAGGCCTCGTCCATGATGCGGCCTTCGACGTACGAGTTGACACCCTCATCGAGCCACGCCTCCTCGAACTCGTTGCTTGCCACCATCCCGTACCAGTACTGATGGCCGAACTCGTGCACCGTCACGAATTCCGGCAGCCGCAACCCCGGCGGCATCCACCACGTGGTCCCCACGGTGATCAACGTCGGGTATTCCATGCCACCTGCCCCGGAAGCGCCCGGCCCGGGATCCACGATCGTCAGCTGCGGATACGGATAGTCACCAATCCAGGAGCGATAACGCGACAGCGCCGCCTTGGCGGCTTCGAGGTGACGCGCACTTTGCGTGACGTGATTGGGCTGCATGAGCAAGCGTACCTGCGTGCCGTCGACGTCCGCAGTAACGGTGCGAAAGCGTGGGTCGATGGTCCAGGCAAAGTCGTGCACATCCTCGGCAACGAAGTGCAGCGTCTTGGTGCCGTTGCCGTTGTCGCGCTCGTCTCGCAGCGTTCCAGTCGCGCCCACGACGCCGTCACGTGGGACGGTGAGCATGACGTCGTAAACGCCGAAGTCGGCAAAGAATTCGGTCGTGAGATGGTACTGGTGGCAGTTCCATGCGCCATTCTCGTACACCCCGATCTTCGGAAACCACTGCCCGGCGAAAGCGAACGGACCGGCGTAGCCGGAGCGCGCCGCCACGCGCGGGAGTTGCGCTACGAAGTCGATATCCACATCCACCGTGCCGCCCGCGGGCACCGGTGCGTCGAGTTGGAGGCGGACGACGGTCCGATCCTCGATGTTGTCGTCGTCGGGATGAACGAATTGCAGGTGCGACCGGAGCTCGACGCCGGCGATCTGAATTGATTTGACAGTCATGTACCCCCAGCCGTGGGGATGCGAGCGCAGCCACTCGGTCCACTGCTCGTCGGCGGCGCGCACGAACGACGAGCGGTCGTTGGCGAACGCGTTCAGGTACAGGTGAAAGTAGAGGTCCGGCGCCGATTCGTGCGAGACGTTGTGCCAGGTCAGTCGCTCATGTGCGGTGATGCTGTGGGCGGGGGCATCGTAGCTGGCCTCGATGCGGTAGTTGGCGATGCGCGGCGAGAGCGCCGGGATCGCCGCAGGTGCCCTGTGGCTGGCTACCACTGCGACTCCGCAGGTGAACACCGCGGCACACAAGAGCATGCGACGCATCAGAGCCCTAGGCCTCCTCACAGCGACGAACGAGCGGGATATGTGCGCCCCTAGCAGCCTGTCGGGCTTGGCAGTGCGCAGCGACCCAACGGAGAGCGGTCCATAGAAGAGACGCCGGCCGCAGGCTCTCAGGCGCTCAGCTTGGCCTTGAGCAACTCGTTGAGCTTTTGCGGATTGGCCTTGCCCTGGGTCGCCTTCATCACCTGGCCGACGAAGAATCCGAAGAGCTTGTCCTTGCCGCTGCGATATTCGGCGATCTTTGTCGCGTTGGCCGCCAGCACGTCGTCAATGGCCGCTTCGATGGACGATACGTCACTGATCTGTGTGAGCCCCTGCTCGGCCACGATGTCCACCGGAGGCTTGCCGGTATTCACCATTTCCTCGAACACCGCCTTGCCGATTTTGCCGCTGATCTCGCCGGAATCGATCAGCTCCACCAGCGCGGCGAGGCGTTCCGGGGCCACTGGCCATTCGTGAATCACCAGGGCCGTGTCCAGCTTACGCTCCTTGAGGACACGTAACACGTCGCCCATGACCCAATTGCTCAGCGCCTTGGGATTGGCGTACCGGCGCACCGCCTCTTCGTAGTAGTCCGCAACGTCCTTGCGCATCGTCAGGAC
>CAZTDK010000861.1:0-2939 GCA_964611965.1 uncultured Binatia bacterium (SeqCode)
CGGGAACAAGAGGCGCTCGGCATACTGGGTGTCAACCTGCTCCACGGGGCGTTCTATGCGTTCACGACGCCGTCGGCGCTGATCGCCTCGCTGATAGATGGGCTGACGCGCGACCGCATTGAAGTCGACATGATCAAGCTGTGCGGCGCGGCCTTCGCCGGGGTCGATAACCGGCTGATGAGCCTACAACTCGTGGAGCAAGGATTCACCGACGCGGCGATGTTCACTGCAGACGGCGAGGTCGTGCAACCGTCGGAGGTGATCTACAAGCGCCCGATCCTCATCGAGCGCGGCAGCTTCCGGCCGGTCACGCACGTCACCCTGGACGTGATCGAGAGCGCCCGGCAGCAATTTCTTCAGGAGCCAGAGCTCCAGGGCGAGGAACCGGTGGTGCTCATGGAAATGACCCTGCGCAGCCTCACCTGCGCCGACCGCGGCGTCGACCACGAGGATTTTCTCGCCCGCGTCGACATCCTCCACACGTTGGGCAGCCACGTGCTCATCTCGAACTGCGAGCGCTACTTCAGCCTGGTCGAGGTTCTATCGCGGTGCACGAACAAAGCGATCGGGGTCGCCCTCGGCGTCCCCAGCCTCAGAGTGCTCAACGATGCGCAGTACTATGTGGATTTGCCCGGTGGTGTGCTCGAAGCCATGGGGCGTTTGTTCAGAGCCGGTGTGAAGGTGTACGTCTATCCGTACAAAGATCCGATGACAGGCGCGATTGTAACCGCTGACTCCTTGACGGTCGCCCCGCCCTTGCGCCACCTCTATGCCTTCTTCCTCGAGAGTCGCCGCCTCGAATCGCTGCGCGGTTACCAGGAAGCCTACCTTGGCATTGACACCGCCAACGTCCTCACCGCGATTCAAACGGGTGATCCGTCGTGGGAAGCCGCGGTGCCGCCGAACATTGTCGAGATCATCAAGGCCCGCAGACTGTTCGGTTACCAACCAGCGCCGCGAAAGGCCTGACGGTCAGCTGTCGTGGTCACAATCTTCGCCTGATTAACCTCACCCCGGCCCTCTCCTCGGCAAGGAGAGGGAGACGGACGGGATGCCGCCGCTATGCGGCATGCGATGCCGGGTTGGATTGGAGCAGCTCGCGGAGGTGCACGTTTGAGAGGTATGCCGGCTCAGTGGACGTGACGAAGTCGGTCAGCACTTCGACGAAGCGTTTGGGTTCTTCGCAGTGCGGGAAGTGACCGACGTTGTCGAAGATCACCAGTCGACTGCCTGGCATCGCCTCGTGGGCCGCAACCGCGTGGCCGACTGGAATGAAGGGGTCCTTGTCTCCCCAAACGATCAAAGTGGGTACCTGCGACGTGAGATACAGCCGATCGGTCGCGCTCACCGTCTGCCCGCCGATGTCCACGACGGCGCGCAGGGTGCGAAAGAAGGCTTGGCGAGTTTCGGCATCGGCCAGCGAGGTGTAACTGCGCCACATCTCCTCGATGGCAGGGGCGGCACGCAGACCGATTCCATGCAGCCATGCTGCCACCGCGTTGCCGCCGTCACGCAGGCGCGGGGTGCAGACAAGTGGGAACACATATTCGGCACCGGGAAAGGTCAACGCCCGCAGGACCAGATTGACTTCTCGCCCCAATCCACCGCTGCCCACGAGTACCAAACGCTCGCAGCGCTCCGGGAACTGGTAGGCCAACTGCATGGCCACACCACCGCCGAGTGACTGACCCACAAAGGTCGCGCGCTCATAGCCGAGCACGTGCAACAGGTCTCGTAGAATGTTGGCGTGCGCGCTCAGCGCGTATTCCCCCCGTCGCGGCTTCCCCGATTCGCCGTGACCGAGCAGATCTGGAGCGACCACCGTGAACCGCTGTGCCAAATCCGGAAGGACATGCTTCCACGTCGCTGAGCTCCCGGCCATGCCGTGAATCAGCAGCAGTACCGGCCCGGCGCCCGCCGTACGCAACGCGATTCTGTGGCCGTGTATCGATAGATGCTCGAGTTTCATCATGGCCTCCGTCCCGAGTGACCGTCGACCGCAGATCGCGTTGCGCCAGAGCTGCCGCTACGGTTGCACGCGATCAGCGCCAGTTCGCGGTCAGCGTCCGAGCGCGCTGCGGAAGCGATCGATCACCGACGTCGCAGTGGAGCGCGCATCCGCAAGAATGGCATCCGCCGATTGCTTGATCTCCTGCCAGGATTCCCCGGCGGCGGTCGACACGCTCTTGAGCACGCGCGCCGCGTCCCGGCGCTTTGCCTTCAAGACGCCGACTTGAACGCCGGCTTCTTTGCGCAGTTCGCGCACCCGGATGCGAGCCTCAGCTTCGATTTTCTTCTCGGCCTTGAGGACGTTTCGTTGGATCTCGGTGATCGATTTCTCGAGGCTTTTGACCCCTTTTTGAATTTCACCGTACGCTGCCCGCGCCTCGCCTGACATGACGGTTTTTTTCGAGGCTCCACTCGTTGGTTTGGAACGCTTCTTTCCTGGTTTCGTGGCCATGACCCCTCCCTTCAGACCCAATGATAATGATAGTGTTCAACGGAGCATTGCCTGCGCACCGCACTCCACTAATCCAAATCGCTGAAAATGGGAACCCCGCGAGAAACAGGACACGACGAAGCGCGCCGCTCCGTCCCACTCAAGCGTGCGGGAACGAGCGCGCGAAAAGCTGCTCGATGGCGGTTCGCCCGTTGTCGAGCAGATAGCGCGTGCCGGTGCCGGCGAAATGCGGGTGACGGATGACCGGCGCGGACACTGGCTCCCAGGCTCCGCCGGTCCAGTGCGACCACGCGTCGCGCTCCTGATCGAAGACGCAAAGCAGTTTGTTGCAGAGCTTGGCAAACTCCGCGCCCCATCCGGTGCCACCCATCACTGTGCCGTCGTCGAGAATCTTCCCGACGACATAGATCTCCTGCGCGTTGTTGACTTGATGCCAGATGGTTTGCAGCACTTGTTTGATGTAGTCGGTGTCGGGGTA
>CAZTDK010000862.1:0-2935 GCA_964611965.1 uncultured Binatia bacterium (SeqCode)
CGGACTTCGGTCACTACGGGGGCTTGTTCATTCGCATGGCGTGGCACAGCGCCGGTACGTACCGTACCGGTGACGGCCGTGGCGGCGCCGGGCGCGGCAACCAGCGATTTGCTCCGCTCAACAGCTGGCCGGACAACGTCAACCTCGACAAAGCGCGCCGTCTGCTCTGGCCGATCAAGCAGAAGTATGGCCGCAAGATCTCCTGGGCCGACCTCATCATTCTCACCGGCAACGTTGCCCTGGAGTCGATGGGATTCAAGACGTTTGGCTTCGGCGGCGGGCGCGAGGACATCTGGGAGCCGGACCTGGAGGTCAACTGGGGCTCCGAGAAGACCTGGCTGGGTGACGATTCGCGCTATTCCGGAGAGCGCGAGCTCGCGAATCCGCTTGCTGCCGTCCAGATGGGCCTCATTTACGTCAATCCGGAAGGCCCGCAGGGCAACCCGGATCCGATCGCCGCGGCGCACGACATCCGCGAGACCTTCGCCCGCATGGCGATGAACGACGAAGAGACCGTCGCGCTGATTGCCGGCGGCCACACCTTCGGCAAGACGCACGGAGCCGGTGATGCGACGCTCGTGGGACCCGCCCCGGAAGCGGCCGATATCGAGGAGCAGGGCCTCGGCTGGAGGAGTCGCTTCGGCTCCGGCAAAGGTGGCGATGCCATCACCAGCGGCCTGGAAGTCACCTGGAGCGCGACGCCGACGCAGTGGGGCAACGGCTTCTTCGCGAACCTCTTTGGCTACGAATGGGAGCTGACGAAGAGCCCGGCCGGTGCGCATCAGTGGATTCCGAAGGATGGTGCCGGCGCTGGCGCCATTCCGGATGCCTACGATCCGTCGAAGCGTCGCGTACCCACCATGCTGACCACGGACCTCTCCCTGCGGTTCGATCCTGCCTACGAGAAGATCTCGCGGCGCTTCTACACGCATCCGGACCAGTTCGCGGACGCCTTCGCCCGTGCGTGGTTCAAGCTGACCCACCGCGACATGGGCCCGCGTGCACGCTATCTCGGCCCGGAGGTTCCTGCGGAAGAGCTCATCTGGCAGGACCCGACCCCCGCCGTCGATCACAAATTGATCGATGAAAAGGACGTCGCCTCCCTGAAGGGCAAGGTGCTGGCTTCGGGCCTGTCCGTCGCGCAACTGGTTTCGACCGCCTGGGCGGCGGCATCCACCTTCCGTGGCTCCGACAAGCGCGGCGGTGCGAACGGCGCCCGCATCCGTCTCGCGCCCCAGAAGGACTGGGAGGTCAACCAGCCCGCTCAACTTTCGAAAGTGCTTGCCACACTGGAAGGCATCCAGAAGCAGTTCAACGGCGCGCAGTCCGGCGGCAAGAAGGTCTCGCTCGCCGACCTGATCGTCCTGGCCGGCTGCGCCGGCGTCGAGCAGGCGGCGCAGAATGCCGGACACGTGGCGACAGTTCCCTTCACACCTGGGCGCATGGATGCCTCACAAGCGCAGACCGATGTGGCGGCCTTCGCCATGCTCGAACCGGTTGCGGACGGTTTCCGCAACTACCAGAAGGGCCCGTATGCCGCATCGATCGAGGAACTGCTGGTCGATCGGGCGCAACTGCTGACCCTGACCGCGCCCGAGATGACGGTCCTCGTGGGCGGCCTGCGCGTCCTGAACACCAACGTTGGTCAGTCCCGGCACGGTGTCTTCACCAAGCGGCCGGAGGCGCTCACCAACGACTTCTTCGTAAACCTGCTCGACATGCGCACGACGTGGAAGGCGGCGTCGGACGCCAAGGACGTGTTCGAAGGTCGCGATCGCGCCACGGGCGAGCGCAGGTGGACCGGCACGCGGGTCGACCTGATCTTCGGTTCGAACGCCCAGCTGCGGGCGCTGGCGGAAGTCTACGGGAGCGCGGACGCGCAGCAGAAATTCGTCCGTGACTTCGTGGCGGCGTGGAGCAAGGTGATGAACCTGGATCGCTTCGACTTGGCATGATGCCGGAGCACACGGAGCGAGCGTCAAGGACTGGAGAGCTTCGATGTCAACGCGCGCATCGATAGCGGCTCGTTGCCGGTGGTCTGACGAGCGCTCCCGTCAGAACCCCCGCAAGCCGCGTCGGGTCAGTCAGCACCCCGCGTTGGGGGAATGAACGAGATCATCCTAGCGCCGCACCCGTTCAGCGCGTGCTGCACGGCAGCAATGATCTCGTCGATGGTAATCTGATTGTCGTGTTCGGCGTCGCCAGCCGGACAGCTGACAATGCCTGCATCGCCCAAAGCGATGTCCACCATGGCAAGCAACTCATCGACGGTCACTTCTCCGTCCAGGTTGCAATCACCACCGCAGACAGCGACCTGCTGGATAGTAAACACCTCGCCATCTCGGGTCCCCGCGTAGAGTGTGCTCGGCGTAATGGGATCGATGGCCAAGGCGGTGATGTCGAGGGTACTCAGGCCGGTGGTGAGCGCGCTCCAGCTGCCACCGCTGTCCGTACTCTGAAACACCCCGCCACCATAGATCCCGGCGTAGAGCGTGCTTGACGTGGTCGGATCGATGGCCAGCGCGTGGACGGCAAGGTTGCTCAGGCCCATGTTGAGCGCGCGCCAACTCCCGCCGCTGCTGGTGCTCTGGAAGACACCCTCATAGCCGCTAATGGGTCCGGAGATCCCGGCGTAGAGTGTACTCGGATTGATCGGATCGATGGCCAGCGCAAAGATGGAGTTAGCATCGACGTCGCTCAGGCCGTTGTTGACCGCGCTCCAGGTTCCACCGCTGTCGAGGCTCTGGAAGATGCCCTGAAACGCGGTCACTGCGTACAATGTGCTCGGTGTGATCGGATCAATGGCCAACGCGGTGACGTAGGTGGAGCGCAAGCCGGTGGCGACCCAGCTCGCCGCGCTGTTGGTGCTCTGGAAGGCGCCGTCAAAGGTCCCGGCGTAAAGCGTGCTCGGCGTGGTCGGGTCGATCGCCAGCGC
>CAZTDK010000863.1:0-2934 GCA_964611965.1 uncultured Binatia bacterium (SeqCode)
TAGAACTTTGGGTGCCGGACATGCCGCAAGCCCAAGGAACCGAACTAGTCGAATAGGGGAAACATATAGCTTGCCAAGTCTATATAACCCGTATAAATTAGCCTATATCAAACTCCATTTGTGTGGTATAAGTGACCCTAAACAAAGATATTAGTAACGATGGTGTAAAGATTAAGCGCTCTAGCACATTGCTAGTCGGAGTACTCGGGTACATGGCTGCAGCCGAATCAATAGCGGCTATGATTGCAGAGAGGTCGAAAGAAGGGGGCTCCAGCTGTTCGGTTGGGACTTTCCATGCGATCGCGGCATTGGGGGTGGCTGGCGCCATTGCGATATTCACCGCTCATAGTCTAGCCGATTTGGAAAAGCGGATTCGTCGGTTCGAGGGCTCCACGAAGAAGTAATCTCGGCGCAACGGCCTGTAGGGCGCATGGTTCCGACTACCGATACATTTGGGGAATATCTATAGCCATGAAGTTGCCTCTGCAAATCGCCATTATTGTATGTATGCATATCATGTTTCTGTTTTCGACTTATGGCTCGCATTAATACGTCTATAGTTAATGTGATCACAGGGGGGGCACTAGCAGAGGATTAGCAATGAATATTGCACCAGAACAGTTCGAGAAAGCATTCGCAGAATTCCAACAATTCGGTCCGAGCCGTCGCATCCCGATCGAGGAACGCTGGCGGGAAATATTGCCCAGCGTTGACCCCAGCGAATTTGCCGCGTTGCAAGCCCAGTGCACGGAAATTGAGGCTTCTGCTCTCGCTCTTGCCGAACTAGTGAGGGACAAAAAGGTCGCCGACGGGATTGCCCGAAAGCAGTTGGCGGAAAAATATCCTTTCCTTCAGCAGGGGCGATTGGACCACACGTGGAGTCAGGCCATGTATTTTGCCCTCAAGTGAGACTCTCGGAAATGAGTCGGTCGATTGGGCTGGTCACGCGTTTGACGATGTTCAGCTTTGCCTCGTCAATCGCCGTTTCAGTATTTTAACCTGTCCTGACGTGCCGGGGCGGCGAAAGCCTTTTAGTCGGCATGGGAATCCGTTGAGCTTTAAGGCTCGTGGGGGTTCGGGGCTCTCCGCCCGCACGATCTTTCTCCATGAAGTTTCAACAAGCGGACATCCTGTATGACGCCGGTCGTTCACGCGGCCGGCGTCTTCTTTGTTGCGCTGCGCAGAGGCTGATACGCTATGTCGCTTGCGCTTGCGCCACGGGGGTGAGGATCATGGCGCGCTAGAGTTCTCGCGCCTTCATCAAGGCGAGGACTTCGCGCAGTCGGTCGATGTCGGCTTTGTCGATCATGGCGTGCAGCTTTCGCTTCAACTCGGCTTCGCTCATCTTCTGCCACGGATAGTTGAAGAGGGATACCAGATCGACCTTGAGCGCCACGGCGAGCTTCATCAGGAATTCGATCGTCGGATTCTGTTCGCCGCGTTCTACCGATCCAAGGTACTTCGGGTGTCCATCCATTTTCTCGGCGAGTGCCTCTTGTGAAAGGCCGCGCGCCTTTCGCAGTTCCTTGATCCGTCTGCCGATCAGAATCCGGTCGTCCATCCCCGCCTCCTTCTCCGGGGCGGAACGATGGAATGAAGGGACCAGGACGACTACATCGCATTACGCTGCATGCCTTATAAATAGCAGTTCAATGCGCAGCATCTGGATTGCTTTCGGACTGAGAAAAGCGTACTTCGCTGCGTGTCAGAGTGCATTAGCGGGGGGAACACGCCTGATCCGAACACCGGCCGCCCAATAGCGCATTGAAATTTTCTGGACGTCTCGGACCGCCAAAGGGTCTCAACCCGGTGCGGAGTCCCGCAGGAGGAAGGTATCTCATGAAGATCCGTTCGCACGTCATTCAGGCGTGGACTGTGGTGCTTGGCAGGCGCGGACCGCGCGTGCGTGCGCAATTCGTGATGGTTTTAGCAGCGCTGGCCCTGACTGTGTGCACGGCACCCTCACGCGCCCTGGCGTGCGTCGTGGGCACCGGCACGGGTGCTAGCTGTACCGAATCAGGGCTGAATGACTGTCTCCCCATCGGCGGGAGTTTCGATGGCACCGTGACTTTCGACTGCGGCGCCGCCGCCACGATTACCGTCACCAGCACCAAGACCATTAGCGCCGACACCGCCATTGACGGCGGGAGTGCGATCACGATCAGCGGCGGGAACAGCGTCCGCGTCTTCTCTGTGAAAAAGAGCGTCAACTTCACGGTTCAGAACCTGGCTATTGCCAACGGCAAGGGCAATTACCCCACCGGCGGCGGCATCGACAACTTCGGCACGCTGACGGTGACCAACAGCACCTTCTCCGGCAATAACGCGAACAATGGCGGCGGCATCTACAACGACGGCACGCTGACGGTGACCAACAGCATCTTCTCCGGCAATAGCGCACCCACCGGTGGTGGCATCTACAACGACAACCCCGGCGCCGACCTCTCGGGCGACGTCGGCCCGGTGACGGTCACCAACTGCACCTTTTCCGGCAATAACGCGAGCAGCGGCGGCGGCATCAAAAACGAAAACAGGAACCCGCTGACGGTAACCAACAGCACCTTTACCGGCAATGCCGGCAGCAACGGCGGCGGCGGGATCGACAACGGCCAGGATTCGGGAACGGTGACAGTCACCAACTGCGCTTTCGCCAGTAATACCACGACCGGCAACGGCGGCGGCATCTCCGGCGACGGCAAAGGCCCGCTGGCGGTTACCGACAGCACGTTCTCCGGCAATACTGCGCTCTTCGGCGGCGGCATCTCCAACAGCAGCGGCCATTTGACGGTCACCAACAGCACCTTCTCCGGCAACAGCGCGACCGAAGCAGGCGGCGGCATTTCCAACTTCGCTAGTTCCTTCGGTTCGATGAGGATCACCAACTGCACCTTCTTCCACAACAGCGCACCCACGCGTGGCGGCGGTGGTATCAAC
>CAZTDK010000864.1:0-2932 GCA_964611965.1 uncultured Binatia bacterium (SeqCode)
CTGTAACTCGGTCCATGTAGCGCGCGCGCGTTCCAACAGCCCCATTGCAGCTCCAGCCGAAAGTGGCACCGCATGAAGGAGCAATTCTCATGACAGGTTGGCATTGCCGTCGAACTCGACACCGAGACTCCCGCCCGGCGCCGCGTCTTCTCGAAACTGAAACACCAGGCCGGCCGGGAGCGCGAGCCTTCTCACTCGGAGCCTTGGGGACGAGGCGCCACGCGCGGTGTGCCGGGTCAGCGATACCAGAACACGGAGAGCACGAGTGCGCCCAGCAGGACGAGGTTGAGGTACAGAAGCCAGCGCAGGCGACCCAGTCGCTGGCACATGGTTTCCAGTCCCAGCGCCGCAAACACGCCGGCGCACGGTGTCAGCGAGAGTGCGAAGTGTGCCTTGAGATTCGAGTAGAACGGATGCTGCAGTGCAAACGAGAGAACCGCCGTGACGGTGAGGAGGGTGACAACCACGAGAACGAAATAGGGATGGTCCCAATGGCGCGTCAGCAAGTGACGCACCGCCCGCAGGAAGCCGATCAGGATCGCGACGGTTGGCAGCAGCGCCAGCCAGAGGCACAGGCTCGACAACGCCGCAGCGCGCGGGTCGTTGGCGTTCAGAAACATCCCGTGCGTGTCTGCCCACATCGCCCCATACATGCCGTCCCAGAAGCTGGCATCGCGCGAACGCCCGAGTGTCTGCCAGAACACCGAGCCGAAGCGCGTGTAGAACCCGAGCGTACGGTAGCCCGGTCCCTGAACGATGTTGAACCCACTGCCTCTATCCCACGCGCCAACGAAGGGATTGCCGAACTTCGTGACGTTGCGAACGTAGAGCCAGCCACACAGCGTGAACGTCACGCCGACAAAGATGGCGGCCCACGCCAGCTGGCGTAGTCGCCGGCGGCCGATAGAGAGACCGGCCATCCCGCTATCGGTCGGCCGGGCAGCGCCGGTGAGCATGCGCAGACCGACGAGACTCAGGATGCTCAAGAACACAAAGAGACCGGTATACTTCGAAAGCAGCGCCAGCCCGCACGCCGCCCCCAGCAGCAGGGCATCGCGCCAGCGCGCCTCGCGGCGGACGATCTGCCGGCTTGCCAAGAGCATCGCGATGCCGATGGCGAGTGCCGAAAACACTTCATTGGTGACCTGAGGGCTCATATAGAAGCCAACGGGCAACACGGCGACGACGACGAATCCCAAGACCCGTGCGCGCCCCTGGGTTGGCAAAACAAGGCCGAGCAGCCACCATGTCAACGCCACCGTTGCGAGCATGGCGACGGGTGACAGCATCTGTACCGCTTTCAGGGCCACGTCCTCTCGACTCGGACCGCCACACAGTCTGTAGAGACAGGCGCTCAGCGCGTAATACAGCGGCGGCTGTGACATCTCCCAGCCTTGGTGTACGTCGGGCACCTGCCAGTGTTCGCCTACGAGTCGGACGTAGTCGGCGTGCTGGACCGGATCGAATCCACGTGTCGGCGGGTAGACCCGGGCGTTGCGGAATTGGATCATCGCGACGATGGCGAACAGCAGCAGACACCCGACCCAACCGTAGCGTAGCCACAGACGATCCTGCGGATCCGCGGCGCCGCTTGGTTCAGTTGTTGGGGTGGCGGTGGCTTGCGCCGGCGCGCGGCAGGGCAGCGCCGCATAGAGGACAAGCAGGCAATACGCGGCGAACGCGGACGCCCAGACCCAGAACCGCGGCGACGCGCGCCAGACGTTCGGCTGAAACTCGAGGAACTTCTCATCGCGAAATGCCACCGCCGCCGAAGCTTCGCGATCGTCATCGGGGGACAGCACGGCCGTCCAGCGTTCGTCACTACATATCTCTTGTGGGCCTTCCACCAGCAGTGCCGGGGGTGAGGCGCGATTCGTCACGTGGATGCGCACCTCGTTCGGCCCGGGATGCAGCGCCGGCCCGAGATCGTACGCCGCGGCGCGCTTCCAATTCGGCCCGACCACCGGCGGGAGGCGCTCACCATTCACCGTGACGTCGCTCTCGCGCATAGCCGTGATCCGCACCGGGTAGGAATCGGTGACGGCAGGCAGCGTGAAGCGGCGTACGAAGACGGCCTCCGGATAGCCGGGCAGCGGCAGGTTGGGATGTACGATCCACACGCCGCGCATCGCCGGCGCCAGAAACTGCACGTCGGGCGAGAGGAACGCCTGGTTGCCCAAGTAAGCGAGAATGGCGAGGAGGCAAGCGAGGGCAAGGACGACGCGCGCGGGCTTGTAGACGGCGGTCTCGTCCGTGCTGGCGACTGGTGTCACCGGGGGCACGGTGTCGCCCTTACGGCCACACAGATCAAGGCCCGCAATGGTTTCCGCTCTGCGCCGGTACACGTGTCCCCTCTATCACGCGCAATTGGCATTGATGAAATAGCGGATAGTCGAAGGTCCACTGCGCGCTGCATGCGCCGTTCGTTCAGCGCGTGGTGTGCGTCGTTGCCGGCGCGTTGCTCATCAGGAAACGCGCATTCCGGCGGCGAATGGGCGTAGGGGGGACGCTCGGGTTTGCCGACCTGCACAGCCTCAGCGGCGTCGAACGCCGGCTGAGCGGTGACTGCGGCGGCTCCTCCGACAGTCAAACAGCCAGGTATTGCCCAGGTAGCGGTGCCGCCGCTCGACTTCAAAGCCGGCGCCCGCAAGGAGCGCCGAATGCGCCTGCGGCGAACGATAGATGGCCGAGGGAATCGCCAGCCCGTCCTGCCATGGGCTCGGGAGCAGCCGCAACAGTCCATTCCCGAGACTCGCTTGATAGAAGCGTCCGTCGGCCGCGGTCACGCGGGCGATCTCGGCGAACGCCGCTGCCCCGTCGCGATAGAAGTGCGACGAAATCGAATTGAAGACGAGATCAAAGGCGCCGCGCTCGAAGGGGAGGTGGTACACATTGCCCACCGTGAGCGTCGGCGGGCAATGTGTACCACCTC
>CAZTDK010000865.1:0-2930 GCA_964611965.1 uncultured Binatia bacterium (SeqCode)
GCAATGAGCACACGAGGCGCACCAATACCGATCTCCATCGGTGCGGTCAATAGTCGACCAGGCCAATTTGCATACGCTCATGCCGAAGCAAGCAAAGCCAACCATCTCGCCCGTGTGAGAAATGAGATTCCTGCCGCTCCCGCTGTTGCGACTGTCGATTGACTCGGACGCGGGCGCGATTCGGGAATCGCCCCGCGCGGCGCTGCCGATTCGACGCCCTTTCGGGCAGTTCCCGAGCTGCCCTACACGCACGAGGTCCGAACCCGAAAAACTCGACACTCCCCTGTTGGCAATGGCGTCGCCATAGCGACCCATAGCAAGGACGCCGGGCGCAGCCCCCGCGGCTCTTGCCAAGCACCGCGCTCCTCGGTCACACTGCAGCACTTCACGGAGGCACCGATGCAAGAGATCGTCAGCGGCATTTTCGCGTGGCCGTGGTTTTCAGCCCGCCACAACTACAACTTCAACGGGCATCTCGTGTGCGATCCAGCCGGCAACCTGTGCATCGACCCGGTGGAGCCGGGCGCCGCGACGCTCGACGCCATCGCCCATCTCGGCGTCGGACGCATCCTGCTCACCAATCGCAACCACGCCCGCGCCGCCAACGCCGTGCGCAGCCGCACCGGGGCACGCACCGCCATTCACGCCGACGATGCGGCGCATGCCCGTAGCCAGAACGCGGAGATCGACGACACGCTGGTTGTCGGCGAGCGTGTCGGCCCGCTGCACGTGGTCGGCGTGCCGGGAAAGTCGCCCGGCGAAATCGCCCTGCACTGGCCGGAGCGACGGTTGCTCATTGTTGGCGACGCAGTGATCGGCAACCCGCCGGGGCACTGCGGCCTGCTGCCAGAAAAGGTCATGGACGACCCTGCCCGCTTGCGTTCCAGCGTCCGTGCGCTACTCGAGCTGGACTTCGATACGCTGTTGGTTGGCGACGGGGAAACGATATTGAGTGGCGCGAAGGCCCGGCTTCAGGAATTGGTTGCGAGCCTTTGATGGAATCGATTGCCTCGCATTGGCACCTGCCCGGAGGCTGAAGAGACTGTCGCAAACCCAATTCGGCAGGTACAGCGGCCTGCCGCCACCAACATTCTTCTCGGCCTTCGGCCTCTCGTGGCTGCAGCCGTCCCTGGCTGCACGAGTTCTGAGACAGCCTCTTCAGTCCTGGGTGCGGCGCTGCCTCACTGCCCGAGCTTCGACTTCAGCCTGTGTGTCCAGCGGTCACGGAATCGCTGTGTCATCCACAGGCACACGCCCCAGATATCCGCCAGCGGCTCGCCGCTGCGTGGATCGATGGGCTGATAGGGTGGTGGACCAAACTCCGGATTGATGGTGAGAACGGCGCGCCCCTCGGCCTGACGGGCCTCGATGATACGGTCCCACCAGCGCTCGAAGCGAGCTGTCCACTCCAAGCCCATGCCGACGCGCGGGTCGGGCACCTGCGGTCCATGCGCGTAGCCGACGCGCGCGTGCACATGATCGGCGCGGCTGATGGCAAGGTCCATGAGCTCGCGATAGCCAGGTTCGGAAAGGCTGCTTTCCGCAACCGTCGTGAAGTGGCTGAGATCGGCGCAGATGCGCAGCTCGGGCAGAGCCTCGAGGTAACGGGCGGTCGTCCACGGCGCGTACAGTAAGCGCGTACGATGCGTTTCGAACACCACCTGGGCCTCCACCTCACTGGCCATCTGCATCACCGTGCGAAAGAAACGCAGCCCGCGCTCGAAGGCGTAGCGGTCGCGCCCGGGATGGCAATTGATCAGGATCGGGCGCGCTTGCTTGACGTGGTCCAGCTGCGCCCGGAACCAGTCCTCCTCGTCGCAGAACATCATGGCCACGTAATCGAGTTTGAGCTCGCCGCACAGATCCGCAAACTCATGCGGATCCATTTCAATGATGGCGCATTCGACACCGTCGTAGCCGGCGGCGGCGTAGCGTTTGAGCCGCGTCCGCTGATCGCCCAGATGCTCCATGCCCCAATCACATTTGAGTAGCTTCAACTCCATGGGAACGTCCTCCTCTCGATGCGCCGCGCGGTACGCCCAAGCCGGCGAGTTTGACGCAGACGGCGGAGTGAATGCAAACCGTTGGGCACAGCGGGCAAGTCGCCCGCGTTTGTTTGCAAGGCCTCGGTCGTGCTGGCGCTGAGTTGATCATTCCCGCAGTGGCGCGTCGGTTTCGCACGAGAATCGTCGATGCCTGCGACAGACGACCAGCCGCGGCGTTGCACCGGGTCCGCACGCAAACTGAAACCGGCCGCCACCGTGGGCTGAACAAAGAACAGCCGGAGCGGGCCGGGCGGGGAGCCGGCTTAAATGCCGGCTTGGTTCTTTCAGCCGGGGGCTTCAGCCCCCGGTGACTGTAGCGTCACGCGTACTGCCTCAACCACAGCAGGCCGCGCAGGCATTCTCGGGCGCGCATGCTTCAGTCGTCGCGTTCCTTAAACGGCATGATGACCCACAACACGGCATAGATGATGAGCCCCCAACCGAATCCCAAGAGCGTTAGCACGACCGCAGCGAGCCGCAGCGCGGTGACTGAGACGCCGAACTGTTCGGCCAGGCCGGCGCACACGCCGGCGATCATCTTGCCACGCCGCAGGCGGTACCAGGTGCGCGACAGCGCCGAGCCCTCGAGCATGCTGCCGCAGAAGCGGCACTTCACGGCTTCGTCGCGGATCTCTTCGGCGCAGTACGCACACTGTTTCATGACAACTTCATCCCAGCGCCGGCCGTTCGCCGACACGCCGCTCGGCAAGAAAGAGCGGAATCGCCGCATACGTGGTGGCAAACAGCAGGATCAGGAATGCGGCGTAGCCGAAGATCAGGTACGCGGCGAGCGCCGCGGGCACCAGCGCACTGGCCAGCTCGTACACCAGGCGCAGCAGGTACGCATCATATGCAAGCACCCCCGGTAGCGGAAGCAGCGCGAGC
>CAZTDK010000866.1:0-2928 GCA_964611965.1 uncultured Binatia bacterium (SeqCode)
GTTGGCGTATTCGTCGGCGTGTTCGTAATGGTTGGGGTCTGCGTCGGCGTGAACGTCGGCGTCGGCGTGAAGTTGGTCCAATAGAAGCCCAGGTCTACGTGGCTGATGTCCTGATCGGTGGCGTTCGTGGCGTGCACCGTGTTGAATACCGCACTCGTTGAGAACGTGGTTGGGGTGGTGGGGGATAGGGCTGCCCACACCTGGACGGTTACCGTGAAGCTGGTGCCCGTGATTTGAAACAGCGCACCGATGTCGCCGTTGGTTGTGTTCGCATGGGGAGAGGCGTTGGTCACCGCAACGGCTGACCCGCCACCGCCGGTGACGCTCGTGAGCGTGAGTACCAGCTTGGTATTCACCGCCGGATTCGTGCCGGCAATATTGTTATGGGTGGTGGTTGTCCCCGTATAGGTGATAGTGCAATTGGCTCCCGGGCACGGGCCAGCCCCTATGACTGCGGTCTTGAACTGATCGGTGCCGGCCACCGGGCCGACATTGCCGGTCTCTTTGTCGCCATCGACAAACTGATCATTGCGGAGGCCGTAGTAGATCACCGCGGTTTGGGCGACGGTCGAGCAGTTCACCGATTCCGTCGAGATGCTGGGACCCTGAGCGCTACTGAGCCCCGGGCTGACGATACAGCTCGCCCCCACTTCTGGCGTTCCACCAGCCCCGGCGTATGCGGGGCCACTGGTCTGCGCCGTGGCGCGCGAGGCGACGCCGAGCAGAGCAAGCACCCCGCAGACAGCCACGATCGCGTGCGGCCGCGTCCTGCCACGCGGTGTGCGCAGAAATGCGATCGGCGCAACATCTCCGCGATGTCGGCGCGTCAATACCCGTGATGCGGGCTCATGTGCTGTCACATTGGTGCTATCAGGCGTCCCCATAACAGTCACCCCATAGAGCCAAAAATCGGTGAAATAGGTTGTCAATACTGGCTAGCGACCCTTAGCCCACTTCGGGAGGCTTTGGCAAGCATTTTCTTGTTGACTTGAGGACCCTGCCAATGTGCGCCGAATAAACAGTCGGAGTCTCCCGCGTTTTTCCGGGAAACTGTCTAGCGAAATGAAAGGGACGTCCGCGCAATTTTCTCCGGCGCCGAAATAGACGGGACAGTGCACACACTCGGGGCGGCGCAATCGTCTCGACACACGTCCGCCAATTTGAAAGGATCGCGCACGCGAGGCAGAACATGCAGCTCACCGTCCTTCGCTTGGATCATTTTGTCCTGCGCGTGCGCGATCTGGATACGTCGCTGCGCTTCTATCGCGACGTGCTCGGTCTGCGGATCGAGTTCCTCGACGAGTACCGCGCCGGGACGCGGCCGTTTGTTTCGGCACGCGTCGGCGAGCACCTGATCGATCTCGTCCCCGATCCCACGTACGACACCGACGAGGGGCGCGCCAAGGGCGGCTTCCTGCACTGGTGTGTCGAAGTCGATGGCCGCCTGTCGGAGATCGTCCCGTGGCTCAAGGACCGTGGCATCACCGTCATCGAGGAACAGCCGGTGCCGCGCATGGGAGCCCGCGGCATGGGATTATCGATATATGTGAGTGATCCGGACGGCTACATTGTCGAGCTCAAGGAGGGCGTAGCGTGAGGCAGCGATGCCGGGTCGCTGGCCTCATCGTCCTCGCGCTTGTTTGCCCCGACCGCTGCTACGCCAGTGATATCGACTGGGCGCAGGTCGAACGGGACGCCACTGCGCTGCTCAGCGCCTACATCCAAATCGACACCACCAACCCGCCCGGCAACGAAACCGCGGCGGCCCGCTTCCTCGCGCAGCGGTTTCACGACGCGGGGATCGACGCCGAGACCTTCGAGTCGGCCCCGGGCCGCGGCTCGGTGCTGGCCCGCCTGAAGGGCACCAGTGCCACAGGTGCGAATACAACAGACGCGAACCGCGCAGGCCCGATCATCCTGCTCAATCATCTCGACGTCGTCCCGGCCAATGCCAGCGAGTGGTCGGTGCCGCCGTTCGCGGGAACGGTGCGCGATGGCTATGTCTACGGGCGTGGCGCGCTCGACTGCAAGGGCGTCGGCACCGTCGACGCGATGGCGCTGCTGCTGCTGAAGCAGCACGGCATCACGCTCCAGCGCGACGTCATCTTCCTCGGCACCGCGGCAGAGGAGACCGGCGGGCAACAAGGCGCCGGCTGGATGCTGGCCAACCACTTCGATCAACTGAAGGACGCCCAGTTCGTGCTCAACGAGGGCGGTGCCATCCACGTTGCCGCCGATGGCCGGGCAGCGTACGAGGTGGCCGTATCGGAGAAGACACCGTGCTGGCTGCGCCTGACAGCCACGGGCGATGCCGGCCATGGCTCGGCGCCACCGCCGCACACCGCCGTAACCCGCCTGCTCGACGCGCTCGACCACGTACGCCGTTTGCCGCAACCGGTGCAGGTGACCCCCGAAGTAGAAGCCTACTATGCCGCGCATGCCGCGTTGGAGACCGGGGAACGGCGGGTAGGGTTGCAGGATCTGCGCGCCGCGCTGCGCAACGACGCCTTCCGGAAGGCGTTCCTCAGCGACCGTCACGATGCCGCGCTGGTGCGCAACACCATCGCCCCGACCGTACTCAACGGCAGTCAAAAGACCAACGTCATCCCGCGCAGCGCCAGTGCCGAAGTGGATTGCCGGCTGCTGCCCGGCGAGGATCCGCAGCGCTTCGTCCGCAACGTCATCAACGCGATCGCCGATCCGCTGGTGCAGGTCGATGTCCTGCTGAACTTCCCGCCGTCGACCTCGCCGACCGACACGCTGCTGTATCGCAGTCTGCAGCAATCGGCGCGGCGCGCCGGCCTGCTGGTCATGCCCGCGGTGCTCACCGGGTTTACCGATAGCCACTACTTCCGCGAAAAAGGCATCGCCAGCTATGGCTTCGCACCCTTCATGCTCACCTCCGAGGAGGGCGATCGCGAGCACGGC
>CAZTDK010000867.1:0-2923 GCA_964611965.1 uncultured Binatia bacterium (SeqCode)
TGCACTCACCGGCTTCAGCACAGGGGATATTCAGGTCATGGACGTGACCCGCGCCGACACGCCGCGTACGGTTGCGGTGCACGTTGAGCAACGGTCAGACAGCTTTGCCGCGCGGCTCACGGCCCCCTCGCGCTACCGGCAGAGCACGCTGCTGGCATATACCTCGCGACGCATCCGCAAACCGGATGTCATTGTTGCGCACGCCCCCTCCACTTTGCGGCGGCCGGATCACGACGCCGATCTGATCGTGATTGCCAATCATGCGCTTCTGGAAAGCGTCGAGCCGTTGCGTGCGCTGCGTGTTAGTCAGGGGCTCACGGTGATGGTGCTCGACGTCGAAAGCCTCTACGACGAGTTCAGTTTTGGCAGCAAGTCCCCGCAGGCGATCCGAGATTTTCTGCGCTATGCGGTGGCTTTCTGGAGCAAGGCGCCGCGGTTTGTGCTGTTGCTCGGCGACGCCAGCCTCGATCCCAAAAACTATCTCGGCAATGGCGACTACGACCTTGTCCCGACCCGGCTCATCGATACGACCAGTATGGAAACCGCCAGCGACAGCTGGTTCGTGGATTTCACTGGCACCGGCATTCCGGCTCTGGCGATCGGACGGCTACCGGCGCGGACGCCGGCGGAGGCCGACCGTTTCATCGCCAAGATCGTTGCCTACGAGCACAGCGCTCGGACGGGCGGGGTGCTGCTCGTCTCCGGCAGCGCCAGGGGCTACGATTTCGCCGCCGCCAGCGAGCGGATCAATGCGTTCATTTCGTCATCGGTGGCGGTGGATCAGCTGCAATACGATAGCGGGTCTCTGTCCACCGACAAGGACTTCTTGCTCGAGCATCTCGGCAGCGGCGAGCGGATTGTCAACTATCAAGGGCATGGATCGGTGGACCGGTGGGGGGATTCACTCTTGACCGGCACGGATGCCGCGAGTTTGACCAACGTCCCGTTCCCCGTGTTCCTGATGTTCACCTGCCTCACGGGTTACTTTCACGACCCAGCGCTCGACAGCTTGGCGGAGTCCTTGTTGAAGGCGGACCACGGCGGCGCCGTTGCGGTCTACGCTTCCTCTGGAATGACCGACTCGGCGTCGGAGGATGCGTTGAACCGCGAGCTGTTGCAGCGGCTCTTTGCTGCCGGGACGCGGGCGCAGCCCGTCGTGCTCGGCGAGGTGGCCGCGGCAGCGCTGGCCGCCGTCGATGACTCCGACCTCCGGCGCACCTATCTCTTGTTTGGCGATCCGGCAATGAGGTTACCATGAACCACCTTGGGACTTCCTTGGGATCGGACGTGCCGCGCCTGCTGCCGCGATGCGGCCGCCTCGTCGGGGGCGCGCGTATCGAGTGGGCGGCGGGGTACGTGTTCCGCAGCTTCGGTGTCCATGTGGCGGTGCGTGCCAACCGGTACGCGGTCATTGAGGCGTGCAAGGCCTTGTTCCCGCCCGGCTGGAAAGCGGTCGCCTCGTCCACAATCGACCGGTCGTATGCACTCCTCGTGACGAAACCCAGCCGCGCAACCGGTGAAGCTCGGGTCTCTCTCTACGCTGATGGCAAGCGCATCGCGCGAACGTCCTCCCTGCCAGCGATGCTGGATATCTTCGAGGCCGATCTACACCAGTACATTGCGGCAAGCTCACCGGATCTCCTCTTCGTGCATGCAGGGGTGGTGGGTTGGCGGGGCCGTGCCATCGTCATTCCCGGGCGCAGCTTCACCGGCAAGACGACATTGGTGGCGGAGTTGGTCAGAGCCGGAGCGACGTACTACTCGGATGAATTCGCCGTGCTCGACGTCCGCGGGCGTGTGCATCCGTTTGCGCGTCCGCTGGCCATCCGTGACGCGGAGTGTCGGCAGCATCGCGTTCCCGTCACGGCTCTCGGAGGCCGCGCCGGCCGCCATTCCCTTCCCATCGGTGTCGTGGTCTTTGCGCCCTACAAGGCAGACGCCAGCTGGAAAGTGCACCGGCTCTCGGCCGGGCTTGGCGTCCTGGCGCTGCTTGCTGAAACCGTATCGGTCCGCCGGCAGCCGCATCGGGCGTTGGACATTTTGCGTGTGGCGATTGCCAGGGCGCACGTATTCAAGGGTGTCCGTGGCGCGGCCGCGGCGGTGGTCGGGACGATTCTCCAGACCGCGGCGGACGAACCCAATCTGGCAGTGATCGCGCCACTCCATGCGTGCGGGGAGCCTTTATGAAAGACGAGCTCAATGCCTTGTTGCCACTTGCCAGAACAAATGCGCTCGTGATCCAGGAGCTTCCCGACGAGACGCTTGTCTATGACGAGGAGCGCCACAAGGCTCACTGTCTGAACCGAACGGCGGCACTGGTATGGAAACAGTGCGACGGGAGAACGACCGTGGCGCAGATGGGAGATCGCTTGGGCGAGGGCGTGCAGATTCCAGCGGGAAACGAGCTGGTGATGATCGCTCTGCGGCAACTCGAAAAAGCAAAACTGCTTGCCACGCCGGTTGCGCACCTGCCAGCGGAGGTGACGGCGCTCTCGCGGCGCCAGGTGATGAAGACCATCGGGTTGGTGGCCGCCGTCGCGCTGCCGCTGGTGACGTCCATTCTCGCACCGACCCCGGCACAGGCCGGGAGCCTCAAGGGGAGCGGTGGCTCCTGCACGACCGGCGCCGAGTGTGACAGTGGCGTGTGTGCGGTGGAGGAATGTCTATGAGTCCGCTGCCGCCTGATTGGCGGCCGGGCAGTTGAGGTTGCCGTGAAGATGCGCCCGCGTGGTTGTGTGCCGCGCGCGCTCGGAGCGCATATCGTTTCAACGCTCGGCGCGGGGACGCTGGTCGCCCGAATCCTCCAGGGCGCATGGCGTCAATCTCCGCCGCCGACCGATCTTTCGATTGACGAGCTGAACACGGTGGCGCCGCTGCTGCTGAGATCCGGCGGCGGTGCGCTGGCGTGGTGGCGGATGCGCGA
>CAZTDK010000868.1:0-2922 GCA_964611965.1 uncultured Binatia bacterium (SeqCode)
GGTCCAATCTCGGATCGAACTGCCAGCGTCGGAGAGTGGCGAGCGCTTCCATCTGGCCCGTATGGTTTCCAGCAGAGCGGAATAGCTGTTCCATCTCTGCCATTTTTCGGCCTGCATCGATCGCCACCAGACGCACGCCCAATGGCTCTGCGGTGTCCCTGTTCTGCTCCCCGTTGGCGTTCACCCTGGTAGGCATTACCTGCGCAGGCTGGTCCAGCGATTCTTGTTGCATGGGTTCTCCTTTCGATTGTTCACACTCTCAGGCGTAGCGAACGGCCGCCGCGAGAGACAGGCACCGGTCGGCGCTTTGGCAGCTCGCGATGCGTTCTCACCGCCATGTACCTTGTATAGGTGCGACGGCAGTGCCGTAAGCTCGGACTACTACGCGCGTGGTCGTACGCGGGGGGCTGACCCGGCTGACCCCATGACGGCGACGGGAATTTCCTGTGCGAAGACCATGTCCCGGGCGGGGACAGCGACGGATCGAACAAAACGACAGAGCTCGTCGTCAACGTCATCAACAAGAACGACTTCTGACGTACACGTGGTGCTGAAAGGTAATGCCGCCGGCGCCCCATACGCACTCGACGTGCGTAACCCATCGATAAGACAGGAATGACCTTCGGGGTACAGGCCCGACGGACACGCATCTCCCTTCCGGTTTCGCCGGCGATCGAGCACTCACGGGTTCCTGACCTGCCCTCCGGGCTTATCCGCGACCTGACTAGAGGCAGTGATATGAATCGACCGAGGGGAGGGCCAGCGCGACGAAGAGACGGGAGAGCAGCGGCGCCAAAGCACGCTCCTCCCACGCCAGCGCAGCGAGGTGGAGGACGTTGATCGCGGACACGAGACTGAGGAAGGCGACGATATCCAGCGTGATCGTCATCGGACCTCACGTATCGCGTGGAACCTCGGCAGCGCAAGGTTGAGCTTCGTTGTGAATGGCAGAGCTAGCCACACCGACCCCAGACCTTCCTGTCTCCTCGTCGGATTGGACCGAATGACTGGAATCATTTTCTCCCTCCTAGATTGCACGCCACCGCAAAAACATGGATATATCCCCCGGCGGTTTCTCTTGGCTCAAACGGGAGGTTGTGATGGCAAAGAAGGCAACGAGGCTCGACAAGGCGATGGGTAAAGTGGAAATACTGACCGTTTTCGGTTCGTAGCCGCCCCGCCGCAATGCGCGAAGCGCCACCTCGGCGTCGATTTCGGAATCCTCGACCAGCAGGACCCGCAATGGGATTCGCGTGTTGGGCGGAGCGCCTCCGCCGTCACCCTCGGCCATCGTGCACGCTTTCCGTTTCAAATCCACTCCCGACACCACGGACGTCCGCACGTGAATATAGCGCCACCGCTCGTGGACACCACTGGGCGCTTGGAACACAGCGCAACACGATGGGGCGCGTTGCTATGTCTGGCGTGGCGGCGAACCACAGTCAGGTTTGAAAGCCGATTGGGATTCAGACCCCACGCCGATTCACAGGTGAACTCCTCGACCGCATTCCCGTCCATGTCGAGGAGAATCTCTGCCCGCAGCCGGTTGGAGTTCGGCATCGTCGTCGTGCTGTCTGTTGCCCCACGGCTTGCGCGGTTGCAGCGTGCTGCGCTCGCCTATCTGAGGGCATCCTTGATGGCCGCGAAGAGTTCCTCGTTGTCGAAGGGCTTGCGGAGGACGTGAACGGCCCCGAAATCCTTTGCCACGTCAAGGTAGCCTTCCGGTTTCCTGCGGCCGCCGCCGGATACGGCGATGATTTTCAGCTCCGGGTGAGTCCGCCGCAACGCAAGTATTGTTTCGATCCCTTCCTTACCGGGCATGATGATGTCGGTGATCACCAGATCCACGGTCGCGCCACTGAGCGCACGCAAGGCTGCCCCGCCCTCCTCCGCCTCGATGACTGTGTACCCGACCCGTTGCAACGCCCGCCGCAGCATGGTGCGAAACCCCTCGTCATCATCGATCAAAAGGATCGTTGCCATTTCTCGCCCCTCTACGTTGTGGACGGCCCTGCCAGGCGGCACAGTTCGTCCACCGTGTTGGGCTTATAGAACAACTGGCGCACACCCGCCCGGGAGGCCGCCGCCCGTAGATCTTCCGTGATGAACCCTGACGCAATCACGACCGGGAGATCGGGGCACAGGCGCGACAGTTCGTCCGCCACCTCCAGGCCGGAGATTCTCGGCATGTTCAGGTCGGTGACCACCAGATCGAATTGTTCCGGATTGGCCCGCACGGCCGCCAACGCTTCCTCCGGCCGCGTGTAGCCACTGACCCGGTACCCCAACCGTTTCAACAGGCGCGACACCAGGAACACCAGCGACTCCTCGTCGTCCAAGAATAGCACGTACTGGCCACCGCCGGCGGGCAACGGCTCGCTCCCGATAGCTTCCGAACCAATGTTGAGCTGGGGTGCTTCCACCGCGGGGAAATAGAGAGAGAAGGTGGTGCCGGTGCCCGGCTGACTCTTCACGGTGACGCCCCGCCGTGCATCGCCACGATCCCATGCACGACCGACAAGCCAAGGCCCGTGCCCTGGTCGACTGGCTTCGTGGTAAAGAACGGCTCGGAGATGCGCTCCAGCGTCGCGGCGTCCATCCCGCTGCCGTTGTCGGCGACGCACAGGCGCGCATAGCGGCCAAGCCGGAGACTCAACCCGGCCGGCGCCTCCTCGGCGTCGAGCGTCAGCCCATCGAGGCGGATATCGATACGGCCGCTTTTCCCACCCATCGCCTGCCAGGCGTTGGTGCACAAGTTCATCAGAACCTGATGCATCTGCGTGGGGTCGGCCCGCACGGTGGGCGGTTGCCGATGATCGCGCCCAGGATGTTGTTGAAGTCATGCGCAATTCCGCCAGCCAAGGTGCGGACTCCATCCTCTGTGCCAAGCGAAGTTGCGCTTCCATCTGTCGCTGATCCTCA
>CAZTDK010000869.1:0-2916 GCA_964611965.1 uncultured Binatia bacterium (SeqCode)
CTGAGCGAAGCCGAACGGCCACCGCACACGCGCCGGAAAGTCATGGCAATATTCGGCACGCGACCGGAGGTCATTAAACTGGCGCCGGTTGTGGACGCGTTGCGACAGTCTGCGTCTCTGCAACCGCGCATCTGCCTAACGGGGCAACACCGCGAGATGCTCAGCCAGATGCTGACGCTCTTTGAGTTGCATCCCGACCACGACCTCGCCGTCATGCAGCCTAACCAGGATCTCTTTGGTCTTACCGCGCGTCTCTTGCAAGGGTTACACGCTGTGCTCCTGGCGGAACATCCGGATGCAATCCTCGTCCAGGGCGATACCACCACGGCCTTTGTGGCCGCGCTGGCAGGCTACTATCTGCGCATCCCCACGGGCCACGTCGAAGCCGGATTGCGCAGCGGAGACGCATCTCATCCGTTTCCCGAGGAAATCAATCGCCGCCTGACCAGCCACGTTGCCAGCTGGCATTTCGCGCCCACCCAACGGGCGCGTGAGAACTTGCTCCGGGAGGGCATCCTGGCCGAACGCATCGTGGTGACCGGCAACACAATTGTCGATGCCATCCACGAGATCCTGGTACGACTCGAAAGACACCCCGCCGACCTCCGTGCGTTCTTACCGCCCGACCTCATGCAGGGCCGGCGGCTCATCCTGGTCACCGGCCACCGGCGCGAGAGTCTTGGTGAAGGCCTGCGAAATATCTGTGCGGCCTTGCGCACTATCGCCGAACGCAACGACGACGTGGTCATCCTTTTCCCGGTACACCTGAATCCGCACGTGCAGGCGACGGTCAAGCACATCCTCGGCAACCACCGACGTATTTTGCTCACCGAGCCGCTGGACTATGTGCAATTCATCGGACTCATGCGGCGGGCGTACTTTATCATTACTGACTCGGGCGGCATTCAAGAGGAGGCGCCGTCCCTCGGGATTCCGGTCCTGGTGGTACGTGAAACGACCGAGCGCCCGGAGGGGGTGGAGGCGGGGGGCTCGCGGCTCGTCGGTACACGCAGCGAGCGCATCATCGCCGAAGCCGAACGCTTGCTCTATGACGCCAGCGCGTACCGCCGCATGGTGACAGCCACGAACCCGTACGGTGACGGCCACGCAGCCGAAGCGATCGTTCAGCACCTTGAACACTGGGTGTGACCTGGATCGAACCAGAGGAAGAAACGGGGCTATATCCGAACGGCTGGCCGCGCGCGGGAACAGCGGCTCTTCCAGACCAGCAGGCTGTAACCGGTAATCGTACGCAGCGCGCGCATGCGGCTGGGGCCCTGCTTGAGGTCGTAGCGCAGCTCGAAGGGAACCTCGCTACATCGCGCGCCCAACGTGCTCAGCTTCCACAGCAGCTCCGCTGTACAAATGAAGCCCCACCGCCGCAGCTCGAGCAGCTGCTCGCCGAACTGCCGCACGCCTTGCCGCACCAGACGCACGCGGATGGCGCGATAGCCGCACGCATAGTCGCGTACCCCGGGGATCGGCATGACTAGCCGCAGCAGCGCGAAGACACCGTAACTGAACAGGCGGCGATGCGCCGGCACGCCGACGACGGCCATGCCCCGAAAGCGTGAGGCGATCACGATGTCGGAGCCCTCGCGGATCTTGCCAAGCAGACCGTCGACGTACACCGGATCGTGAGTGCCGT
Source organism: uncultured Binatia bacterium (SeqCode) (assembly GCA_964611965.1). Taxonomy (GTDB): domain Bacteria; phylum Desulfobacterota; class Binatia; order HRBIN30; family HRBIN30; genus CAZTDK01. Next base: position 1,649 of record CAZTDK010000869.1, read on the forward strand.
CCGCATCCATCGTAATGGTCACATCGTCGTCGCTGCAGTGATCGGCGACCCAGCACAGTCCATCGTACAGCGTCTCCGCAAGGCCACGATTAACGGCGTGGGTGACGATCGTGAGGGGCAGATCACAGCTGCGCCGCTGTAGGATGGCGGCCGTGGCGTCGCGGCTGGCATCGTCCACCGCCACGATGCGATACGGTTGGCCCCGCATCGCCGCGTCGATGCGCTCCAGGAGAGCCTCTAAGCACGACGCCTCGTTGTAGACCGGGAGCACAACCGCGACTTCACTCATCGTGCACGCCGGTCACGCCGACCACAGGCGAAGACGCGGGCAGCGAATCTCCCGAGGACTGGTAGCGGTCGGGAGATCCCTGCCAGCGGCATTGCCGACCTGAGTGCTGAGATACCAGTCGGCTGCTCGACCACAGTTCCTTGAGGAGCGGGAGACCGTCGTCGGCCTCGATGTCGATTTCAGGGGGCCCGGTGTGTTCCCGCGGTGGAACCGCAACGACGCGCACCTCGTGCTCGCAACAACGGGTCCGACGGCAGATGCAGTACGGCGAATGGGGTGATGGCATAGCGACACATCGCTGTAGGTGCCCGATACTCCCTCGTGCTGTGATCACCTAGCCGCAGCCGCTAACTACCGTCAAGAGGCAGCGAACCGTTGTGGACACCGGCTGGGGTGAAACCCTTGCGAGCACCATTTCGCGGGTTTATACAGCGCGAGAATAATGGCACCACCACAACCTGCCTCACCCAGAATGCGCCTTCTCACTTCCTATTGGCCAGGGGTGGCGCTGGTACTGATATCTGCGACGATCGGCCTATTATACTACACAGACTACGGAATGTCCTGGGATGAGCCGGCACAGCACGCTATCGGCAAGATTACGTATGAGTATGCACTACACGGCGATACTGCATTACTGACTTACGTCGACCGCGCCCTAGGTGCTGGTTTCGAACTGCCACTATATGCCATGGAGCAGTGCCTACGCCTGCACGATACTAGGGCGATCTACCTAGCCAGGCACCTTGCTACCCATCTCTTCTTCCTATTGAGCGTCTTTTGCGGGTATGCTCTCGCATGGCGCTTATTTCGGGACCAGTTCATTGCCTGCCTTGCATTCGTACTCATAGCATTTCACCCGCGCCTGTATGCGCACTCATTCTTCAACACGAAGGATATTCCATTCTTATCGGCATTTCTAGTAGCCCTCTTCTTTAGCCACATTGCACTCGAGACAAATAAGGGCGCATGGCATTTC
>CAZTDK010000870.1:0-2913 GCA_964611965.1 uncultured Binatia bacterium (SeqCode)
ACACGTGGTCCCAGATCATTGCTTGCCAATGCAAAGGCCGGCCATCACGGCTGATGCCGCTGATCATCGCGCGCAGCACGGCGGTGTCGGACCAGCCTCCGAGCCCGGTCGCGTGCGACGTCAGATTGCGGGTCCACGTTGTTCCGAAGACCTGCCAGTTCACCTTGCCGCCACCGGCCCCGTCGGCACCATGGCAGTAGGCGCAGGAGCCGATCGCATAGAGGTAACGCCCGCGCTCCACGAGGGCGGCCTGATATGCCGGTCGATCGTCGGCCTTCGGTTGCGGGATACTGCTCACGAAGGCGTTGATCACCAGCGGCGCCGGTAAGCGATCGATTGCCGGATACCGATAGATGACAACGGCTGCCGCAGCCAGGACGAGCACGAGTACGGTGAAGATGAGTGACACGAAGCGCCGCGGACTATCTTCCGCAACCGGGCGCCGCGGCGCCATCAGCCAGGCGATGAGCCCGAGACCAATGACCGCGTACTGCACCCAGATGAGCACGCGCTGGGGCAGATCCCGTGGCCAGCGCACGGGCTGCTCGTAGCCGAAGTTGCCGGCAAAGTAGGCGAGCCGCGCCGGCATCAGTGCGGGCCAGTCGTACGTCAGCTTACGCGCAACGGTCTCCACGAAGCCATAGTGCAACGGTTCCGGCACTTGGTTGTGCACCGCCGGCAGCGTCTTGAGATACGTGGCAATCGCCCGCGCGTCTTGCTCGGTCAACGCTCCGAGCACCATCCACGGCATCCCCCAGTAGTTCAGCCGCCGCTCCGGCGTATGCCCCGTACGAATGGCCGTGGCGATCTGCTCAACATTCCAACCACCGAGACCCGTCGCTGCATCGGGCGTCAGATTGCGGCTGAAGAGGATCCCATGGGCGCCGGCGTCGATCTTCATTCCGCCGGCGAGGTAGTGGGTATCGGCCAGATAGATTCCGTTCGGATCCACCGGTGTGTGGCACAGACCGCACATGCCGGCACGCACCAGATACTCGCCGCGCCGCAACGCGTCCGGCGATTGTCCGGGGCCATCGAGACTCCCCCCAGCTTCCCACGCGGGCCGCTGCGCTATCGAGCCGATGTATGCGACCAGCGCCGCGATGTCCGCCGGGGTCGCCACGTCAGTGTAGCTGGGCATCGGCGTACCGCTGATGCCCGACGCGATGCGCGTGTACAGCGCCGCGAGACTGCTGCCGCCGCGGAACGTCCACGGCGCCGTCAGATCGCGGGGCGGGTCGTGCTGCTTCCAGACATCCTTGAGCTCCTTCGCCGAGGCGCCGTCGCCGCGGCCCTGCGCGCCGTGGCACGAGCCACAGCCCAGGTCGCCGTACAGCTGCCGACCGTGCTCGACGGACGCGGCAGCCAACAGTGCGGACGGAAGCGGCGGCGTAGCGTCCGGGGCGGCCCACTCATGGATCGGTCCGAAGTCGCGCACATACTCGGCAACCGCGTCGACCGCCGCGTCGCCGAGGAGGTCGGCCCAGCCCGGCATCGAGCTGCCCGGCATGCCCTGCTTGATGGTGCGTCGGACGTCATCGAGCGTCGGTCGCTCGGCTTCAGGCGTCGACTTGATCTTGAAGACGCCGCCTCTGAAGTCGCGCGGCCGCGGATGCAACGACGGCGCGGCGGGCCCATTGCCGCCGCCCTTCGGGCCGTGGCACACGGCGCAATGCTCGGCGTACACGCGTTCGCCGAGCGGCGCACTACTCGGCACGCCCTTCCCCGGCGGCCAAGGAATCGCCTCCGCATAGCCGGGGTCAGCGTGCCAGAGTCGGGTGGGTTGCTCGGCGCCGCGCCGCGCATACCACGAGCGTCCCACATCCAATAGAAGGAAAACGCTAAGGATGGCGGCCGCGACCCGGCGGCGTGAACGTGGCACGCGACGACCCTATGAGAGGTTGCAGGCGCCCGTCAACACATGCGGCGCGCGGCACGCGTCTCAGCCGATGCCAGTGGGTGTTTCGCCCTCGGCCTTGGGGCTGGCGGCAGTGTCGCTGGCGGCGGTGTCGCTGGCAACACTGGCGCCACGGCCGAGACGCTGCCGCCGTTTGAGCGCCGGCTCGACCTTCGCCGCGACGCTGATGCGTTGCAGCCCGGTTGCCGACCACAGTTCTTCGAACGACTGCTGCAAGGCCTCCGCCAGCCGCCAGATATCGGGAACGCGGCCGGCATCACCGTTGATACCGATGGTCAACTGATCGGCGTAGCTCATGATGGCAAAACCCAGGCCGATGCCGACCGCCAACGGCACGAGCGGGACCATCAGCTGCACAGGCTCGCCGAGCATGTAGCGCGTCTCACGCGGCCCCGGCACGTTGGTACACACCGTGTTGACCGGTGCAATCGAGGCTTGCAGCCGCGCCAGGGGCCGTTGCAGCAACGGCGGCAGCAAGTCGGTCAGCGCAACGACGCGCTCCATCTGTCCCGCCTGACCGCTGCTTTTCAAGACATCCATGGCCACCGACACCTGCCGCAGGCGTTCGATCGGATCGTCGATGCCGATGGGGAGCGGTGCCACCATCATCGACACGCGGTTGCCGAGCTTGAGGTGTTCGTGCGCACCGCGCACGTTCACCGGAACCAACGTCTTCAACTCGACGCGGTCCGGCTTCATGCCGCGCAGCTGCAGGTAGCGGCGCAGTCCGCCGGCGATCACCGCCAGCACGACGTCGTTCACCGTTCCGCCGAGACGATTCTTCGTCGACTTCACTTCGTTCAACGACAGCCGCGTCCACGCCAGCGTGCGCTCGGTGCCGATCGGTCCATTGAACGGCGTCGGCGGCACCGGCGCCGACATGGTGCCCGCCAGCGCGCCGACGGCCTCGACGGTGGCGCGCGCTTCCTGCAGCGCCAGCGACGGCCGCGCCAGCAGCTTGGCCACGTTGAAGCCGATGCCCACCTGGGTGCGCA
>CAZTDK010000871.1:0-2910 GCA_964611965.1 uncultured Binatia bacterium (SeqCode)
GCGTGATCATCTGTGCCGGGAGCGGTGGGGTTGGCAAGACTACGACGGCGGCGTCGGTGGCGGCGCGCGCCGCTCTGTCGGGCAAACGCACCATCGTGATGACGATCGACCCGGCGAAACGGCTGGCGGATGCCCTTGGAGTACGGGCGCTAGGAAACATTGGGGCGGCGGTGACCGTGGATGCGGTGCCCGGTGGGAAGCTCAGCGCGATGATGCTCGACCAGAAGGGGGCGTGGGATGAGATGGTGGAGCGGCACGCGCCTTCACCCGAGATCCGCGATCGCATCCTGCAGAATACCTTCTATCGGCACCTGTCGGAGAGCTTCGCCGGCTCGCAGGAATACATGGCCATCGAGCAGCTGTGCGAGCTGCATGCGAGCGGCCTCTATGATGTGATCGTGGTCGATACCCCACCGACGCGTCATGCGCTCGACTTTCTCGAGGCGCCGCAACGGCTCGCCGATTTCCTGGATCGGAAGGTGGTGAAGTGGTTCGTCAAGCCGTACTTCTCCGCTGGCTGGGCGACCATGCGTTTCGTGAATCGCACCGTGGGGTTCTTGTTCCGTCGCCTGGAGGATGCCACGGGTATCTCGGCGCTGGTCGAGGTCTCCGAATTCTTCACGGCCATGAGCGGGCTGTTCGAAGGCTTCGAGCCGCGCGTGCACCGGGTGTATGAGTTGCTGCGCTCCCAGGAAACCGCGTTCGTCCTGGTGGCGGCGCCCGACGAGCCGGTGTTGGCCGAGGCCGAGTATTTTTGCCGGCAGGTGCATGACCTCGACATGCAGCTCCGCGCTGTGGTGTTCAACCGCGTCCACCGCGAGCTGAGCGGCAAAGGTGCGCAGCCGGCAGACATCCGCGAGCTGATGCAGCGCGTCGTCGGCGACACCGGCCTGGCGAAGCGCATGGCGGAGAACTTCGATCGTTACGAAGCGCTCGGTCGTGGCGATGGCCTGCGCATGGAGGCGTTCCGCCGGCAGTTGCGCAAGGACGTGCGCGTGGTGGAAGTGCCGAACTTCAACACGGATGTACACAATCTCGAAGGCCTGCAGGCCATGCACGCGTATCTGTTTGCAACGGCACCCGGCCTCCCGTCGGATGCAGCTCCGCGTTGAGCCGCGCCGCCTGCCGAGTGTTCTGTATCGGGGCACGGTGTATAGATCAATTCCCATTTTGCATTGGGCCTGACGTCTTCCCGCGGTGACCAGTGTTCCGTTGGACGGACACTTCCGATGTGGGAAGTATGCGCGAGTCGACTCGCTCCGTTGGTATTGCCCTTGCTGTAGCGAAGTAGGCGAGAGCAATTGGCGGAAAGCAAACTGCCCCCGCAATCCGCCAAAGGGATGGGTGGGAAGGAAACTTCCAAGCGTGCATCAGCCGCCTCGCACGCTTCTCTGATAAAGGGCACCCATTCCGGTCTCGCTTCTGGCTGGATACTTCATGGAACGTTCTCTCGAATCTCACCGACAGCGTGTGGCGTACCTTTATGCGGCAGGGCTGGCTGCGGCGCTGGCGCTGACCATCTACGTCTTCGCTCTCAGTTATTGAAAGCCACGCCGGCAGGGCCCGCGCGTCTCGACGTGTCGGAGCGGATCGGCACGTGCGCGAAGGCACGGACCGGGAGCGGCAGTTCGGCCGCGCCCGTACTCTCCTTCAACGCATGCCTGATGCGTTCGGGAGATGGATGCGTGCTTCGGCTCGCCATCATTGACCGGTTCTCCGAAGACGTGTTCGCCAACGTGGCAAATGAACAACTATGTGAATGCGCGATCCGACGTTGTTTCTTCCCAAGAGTCGACTATTGGGCTAAGAGTAGCTGTACAGCTTACCAGGCTTCAGCGGAATGACCCGCTGATCGACTTGCAGCCGAGAAAGGGGTGCCCTATGCGTGCAGATCTACGATTGAGCGACCTGAAGGGTCGCGAGCGGACGACCAATCGGTTGATGAACGTGAAGATTCCGGCCCATGTGAGCGACGCAATCCAGGAAGTGGCGCGGGCGCTCGGCGCTTCGAAGACCGAGGTGGTGATTGCTCTCCTTAACGAGGGGCTGAAGGTGTCCCAAACCACGTTGAAGGATTTCCGGCCGGCGAAGGCACCCGGTTCATCGGCACGAGGGCGAGCCCGGCGCGGCAGGCCGGCGTATAGGGCCTGAAGCCCGGCCTTCGGAGCACGTGTTCGCGCTTGTCCTCGTGTCTGTCTGGAAATAGAGTTCCTCTGTCATTGTACGAGGACGAGTTCGTACCCGCTCAGCCGCTTGCAGATTTTTCACGTTGAGGTCCGCGTGCCGTGGCGCAAGGAACTTGCGGCTGTCGTACGGATTCGCGGATCTTGCCGGTGCGGCGGAGCGTGTTGCCGCCGCGACCGCCGTGGTACCAGCAAGGACCAGCCAGCACCCAGTCCCCGAGGCGCCAAGGGTTGCGAACCCACGGCACGCCGAATATACAGAGGGCCTCGCATCGGCGCGCCACCGCCTCGCGGCGGCGGTGAGGGTCGGCGACGGGTCATGCGGCCCATCGCGGGCGAGGAACTCCACGGAGAGCGAGCAAGAGAACGTGAGCAAGAAAACCACTGCGGGTAACTTCTTCGAGGACTTCACGGTCGGACACGTCTTTCGGCATGCGGTACCGCGTACGGTCTACGACGGCGACCTCGCCTTGTACATTGCCCTCACCGGTGATCGTCGGCCATTGCATTGCTCGGCGGAGTTCGCGCGCTCGCTCGGGTTTCAGCGCGAGACGGTCCACGACCTCCTGGTGTTCCACCTGGTGTTCGGGCGCGCCGTGCAGGACATCTCGCTGAACTCGCCGGCTAACCTCGGCTATGCCGATGTGCGCTTCGTGCGCCCCGTGTATACCGGCGACACCCTGCGTGCAGAGACCGCCGTGCTTGGCAAGCGCGAGACGTCCCGCGG
>CAZTDK010000872.1:0-2906 GCA_964611965.1 uncultured Binatia bacterium (SeqCode)
CGGATCGTACTCCGACGCGTACCACGTCCAGCCAGTCCAGGGCGTAAAGAACTTCACCTGGGCAACCGCCTCGTCGCCCTTCTCGTCCTGGCTGTATAGCGGTGGTAGTAGCCTCTCAATGTGCTTGGGGAGCAGTTCCATGCTCGTCCTCCATTGGTGCGTAGGGACCCATTCCCTCCGGGAGTCCGCCTGTGACGGACTCCCCGAGAGAATCAGTCCTCGGGAGGGAGCGTTTCGGCGCTGAAGGGCTTCGACGGCGTGCCGTCGATCATCAGCTTCAGATAGATCGCATGGTTCGGCAGGCTGATGAGGTCCAGCTCCGAGAACACCGGATCAAACTCTTTGGCCATCAACCTCGCATCGTCCGGTCCGACGCGGAAGGAGATGATGGTCCCGGTATTTCCGAAGACCGCATCACGTACCGCAGGATCGAGCTGCGCCGTGTATTGATTCGCAAGAATCAACCCGACGCGGTACTTCCGCAGCTCGGAGAGCATGTCGGCCAAGCTCAAGGTGGTGAACGTGTGGAATTCGTCGAGGTAGACGTAGAAGTCGGCGCGGTCGCTTTCGGGAAGTTCCGACCGACCGAATGCGGTCCAGCCGATGCTCGCCACCAGCAGCGCTCCCAGGAGTGCGGAGGCATCGCCACCCATCTTTCCCTTGGCGAGATTGACGAGTAGGATCTTCCGACCGTCCATGATCTCGCGGAGATTGAGGGTCTCCTCCGTACCCGCAAGAATCTTGTTCAGGATAGGGTCTGCCAAGAACGCACCGACCTTGTTCTGAATCGGCGCGATGGCTGTCGCCCGGAGGTTAAAGGGGTAGTGCTCGTACTCCTGTGACCAGAACTCCTGTACCTGGGGATTCTCCATGTGCTTCACGGCCGCACGCCGAAAGTCACGATCCATCATGAGTGGAAGGATATCCGCGAGTGTAGCCGACGGCTGGTCCAAGAGTCCGAGCAGTGCGTTGCGCAGGATGTGTTCGAGCCGTGGTCCCCAGGAGTCTTCCCACAGCTTCTTGAAAGCATCGAGGACTGCCGATGCGGCCAGTGGCCGCTTTGCGACCGGCACATGCTCCAGCGGATTGAAGCCGAGCGGCTGCTCCGGGTCGGGGGCGTTGAAGTAGATCAGTTCACCCCTCCGGTGCTCCGGAACACGCGCCGTCACGCGCTGCATAAGGTCGCCGTGAGGATCAAAGACGGCGACGCCCTCGCCGGATTGGACGTCCCGACCCACGAGCGTTTCGATAAGCGTCGATTTCCCTGTACCCGTCTTACCCACAACATACATGTGGGCTCGGCGGTCGGCGCGCTTGATGCCGAAGACCCGACTCTCCGTGCGGAACCTCGTCTGGGCAAAGCGGGCAACGTCGTTGTCGGTCTTGTGCATGCCGATTATGATCGGCGAGCACAGAGCACCAGCAAAGACGGGGAAACGAGGCGTGTCTGTCGGTTTCCCGCGGAGTCTACTCTAAATTTATGTCAGGGTAGGTCGGCTGGGGGATCAGGACGCCGCACGTTGATCGCCTGACCCTCACCACCTTGGTATTTGACCAAGTAGCGCGGCGCAGTTCCCAAAGGCAATTGTGCTGCGTCCTTAAGTTGAGTTGTGCCCTCGAAGCGGTTCGCTTTAGAGAAAGACGCGGCGTACGACGCCCGTATCGCCGACGCCAATTGTACGACGTACGTGCCGTCAACTAACTCGATAAGTTCAAATTTAGACTCGGATAGTCTCCGGACCCAAGTATTCTCCGGGGCAGTGTCCCGACGCGCTGGAGCCGTGGTGACCACCATCTCCTATAGACACGTCGACGAGTGCAAGACGCGGCGTTAGCAGCAGAAGCTCGACCCTACACGCCATGCAGCTGGCCCCGAACGCCTTCGCAAAATCGCTTGGTGCTGCGTTCAACTGCTTGGCCGCTCTTGAGGAACGCGGTCGCGGATCAGCAAATCGAAATCGAAATACTGTTCCCAAATCCGCTGCAGAAACGGATTCCGGTATCCCGCATCACAGGAAAAGCATGCAGGAATGAATTCATGGAAATCCATGCGATACCAGTCAGCGCGCGACTCCTTGCGGGCGAGAATCTCAGACAGCGAGTGCCTGGCAAGAGTATGGAATAGGAACTCAAAGTCCGCGATGTCGATGACATGCCAAGGGCCAAATCCCTTTCCAACTCGCGATTCGGCGGCGCCCCGCATCACGGAATTTCCCAGGTACTGCGGATCATAAAATACGATGAGATGGTAAAATTTGCGGATCCGAGAAAGATTCGGCCACCGAGCAGGATTTAACTGAACATGGGCCTCAAATCGTGACGACTGTTCGACTGCCTTGATCAGCTCATCGACCTGTTTGCGGTACGTCGCATACGAGATGCCCTCTTTCGCACCGAGCCGAACGTTCGCCGTCTTGCACTCGATGATGACCGCGTCTTCTCCCTCCAAGAGAACCCAGTCGGCTGAATCATACGATTGCCCTGCAACGGTATATCGTTCCTCAGGAAAGAGCACCGCATCGCGTAGCCCGTCTTTAATCAGCTTCCCTACGTAAGTTTGAAACACGTGACCAAACGCGTTTCCGAGCGAGCCGTCCCGGCGATCGATCAGGCGAAAATAGTTGCCATGCGTAGATGCCTCAAGCGTGAGCCATTCGAGCGGTTCGACGTACTGATGGTCGAGATGGTCACCACATTCCAAGCGCACAATCGGAAACCTAACGAGCGGGTTGAGGCTATACTTCATAGAGCCAGGCCGTCGCCTCTCCTCCTCCCTCCAATTGCCGGCGGCTTGCACGAATTGGCTGGGCCCGCCCGACATCATTTGTAGGAATCGTGCGATCTTGTCGCTACTATTGACCCGGCGGATAAATATTTGAATCTTCCTGCGCTTTCGCCGTCGAACT
>CAZTDK010000873.1:0-2898 GCA_964611965.1 uncultured Binatia bacterium (SeqCode)
GCGATCGCCGCCTTGATCGCCGGTTGACCTTCAATTGAGGTTTTCGGGCTGAGGCTCCCCGAAGGGGGGGAGCGGCCCATAGAAAAGACGCCGGCCGCAGGCCTACGGTCGCAGCCGTTCCAGCATGCGCGGGAACGGGATGGTTTCGCGGACGTGATGCAGCCCGCAGGTCCACGCCACCAGGCGTTCGATCCCCATGCCAAAGCCGGCGTGCGGCACCGAGCCGTAGCGCCGGAGATCGAGATACCAGCTGAAGGCTTCGGGCGGCAGGTTGTGCGCCGCGATCTTGCCTTGCAACGTATCGAGGTCGTCCTCGCGTTGGCCACCACCGATGATCTCGCCGTAGCCTTCCGGGGCGAGCATATCGACGCACAGCGCCACGCGCGGATCGGCCGGGTCCGCCTTCATGTAAAACGCCTTGCACTCGACCGGATAGCGATGCACCATCAGCGGGCGATCGAAGGCACTGGAGATGGCGGTCTCTTCGTCGCCGCCGAAGTCGGCACCCCATTCAACGGCAAAACCTTTCTGCTGCAACACCGTGATCGCCTCCGCATACGCCAGGCGTGGGAACGGCTTGCGCACACGCTCGAGCAGGGCGACGTCGCGCTCGAGCACCTCTAACTCACGCCGGCGTTCGCGCACGACGCGCTGGACGACGTACTCGACGAAGTCTTCCGCCAGGTCCATGTCACCGGCGAGATCCATGAAGGCGACTTCGGGCTCGATCATCCAGAACTCGGTCAGATGCCGGCGTGTCTTCGACTTCTCGGCGCGGAACGTCGGTCCGAAGCAATACACCTTGCCGAACGCCAGCGCGCCGGCCTCGGCATAGAGCTGGCCGCTTTGCGTGAGATAGGCCTGCTCGCCGAAGTAGTCGGTGGCAAACAGGGTGGTCGTGCCTTCACAGGCGGCCGGGGTGAAGATCGGCGCATCGAGCAGCGTGAAGCCCTTGCCGTCGAAGTAGTCGCGGCAGGCACGCACGATCGTGCTGCGCACCCGCAGGATGGCATGCTGCCGGGTCGAGCGCAGCCACAGGTGGCGGTGATCGAGTAAAAAGGCGACGCCGTGTTCTTTCGGCGTGATCGGATACGCCTCGGCGAGATGGACGAGCTCCAGGTCGGTGACGCTGAGTTCGTAGCCGAGTGGAGCGCGCTGGTCGGCACGCACCGTGCCGGTGACGATGAGCGAGGACTCTTGCGTCAGATGGTCCGCAAGCGCGAACAGCTCGGGAGGCACGTCGTTCTTGAAGACGACGCACTGCAGCACCCCGGTGCCGTCGCGCACCTGCAAGAAGTGCAGTTTGCCGCTCGAGCGCCGGTTGTACAGCCAGCCTTTGAGCGTGATCGCCGTGCCCTCGTGCCGTCCAACGTCCTCGATGTAGACCCATTCCATGCGCCGATCCCTCTCGCGTGTCGTCCGGAAGATTACACGACGAGCCGCGGGGTGCGCCAGCCGCCACGAACACGGCCTTTCATTTGTATCTCGTTCCGATCCCAGGTAGAGCAAGGCGCGTTCACGTCGCGACATGTACGAGCACGAACACGAGCCCGAACACGGCTTTCCATGAGGAATCCCACAAAAGCCCGGCGGGTTGTTGCGCAACTAGTTCCGGCTCCGCGGCGGCCGGGTCGTGTGCGGCAGGAGCGCGGCTTGCGTACCGAAGCGGCGATCCTTGATGCCACGTTGCGGTCGCTGGCGCGGCGCGGCATCCACGAGACCTCGCTCGATCTGATCGCCGCGGAGGTTGGCGTCGCCAAGAGTTCCATCCTTTGGCACTTTGGCTCCAAGGAAGGGTTGCTGCTGCGCGTTGCCGAGCGCGCCTTCTCGACGATCGAGCATGGCCCGGCGCGGGAAATTCTGGCGCTGCCGACCTTTCGGCAGCGCGGCGAAGCCATGTGGCGATTCTATAGCGACACGATTCACCAGCAGCCGGAAGTGCGCCGGATCGTCCTCTATCTGATCTTTGGCAGCGCCGAAGGCCGCCCGGAGCTGCGCGCGCGCTTGCAGCAGCTCTACCGCGGGATGCGGACGTTGTTCGCCGCGGGCCTGCAGGATGTGATCGCCGACGCGCGGCAACGGCACCACCTGGCGACCCTGGCCATTGCCGCCTTGGATGGGATCTTCCTCCAGTGGCTGCTCGATCCGACGGCCGTCGACCTGGAGGCGTTGCAAAGCCAGATTCGCCTGCTCACCCAACACGCCGGCTTGGACGGGGCGGCGCCCGTGCCCGCGGCTGGCGTGTCTTTTCTGGGCGGCTCCGGTCGCGCGCGGCAACTGCGGTCGCGGACGCGGGTCTAACCGTCGGCTCGGGGAAAATGATGTGCGTGATGATCATGCGGCATTCGAGAAACATGGCTCGCAGCCTGTCCGACTGGGAAGCGCGCAGCGAGCCAACGGGGAGCGGCCCGCAGAGATGACGCCGGCCGCCGGCCTGTCGCTGACCTCGGCGCGCAATCGGCGTCGCTTTCTGGCCATCGCGCGCCTGGTGGCGCAGGTGTATGGCGGTTACAAAACCATCCAGCTGCTCAGCAAGGTGATGGGTGCCGGCCGCGTGCGCTGGATGTATCAGCGCCATCACGCCAGCTCAGCGGAGTTGGCGTACCGCACGGCCACGCAGCTGCAAGGCTTGTTGATCAAGGCCTGCCAGTTTCTCGGCACGCGCGCCGACATCCTGCCGCAGGAATACATCGACGTCCTCTCGCAGCTGCAGGATCGGGTGCCGCCGCGCCCCTACACCGAAATCGCCGCGCTGGTCGAGGCGCAGCTCGGGCGTCCGCTGCACGACGTATTCCTGCACTTCGACCCGCGCCCACTGGCCGCCGCCTCGCTCGCCCAGGTGCACCGCGCCCGCTTGCATGACGGCCGCGAGGTCGCCGTCAAGGTGCAGTATCGTAA
>CAZTDK010000874.1:0-2894 GCA_964611965.1 uncultured Binatia bacterium (SeqCode)
TCTTCGATCGCGGCGATGAAGTCGTGGTGCAGGCCGGCGACGATGGGATCCGGTTTCTGCTGGTCTCCGGCAAGCCGCTGCAGGAGCCGGTCGCCTGGTACGGGCCGATCGTCATGAACACTCAGGCACAACTCCAAGAAGCCTTCGAGCAACTCCGCGAAGGAACATTTCTGCAGTCGAAGGGAAAGGCGTAAGACCCCGGCGGCGAACGAGCATGAGCGTCAAGATATCACGCATCCGGCGTCCGGGCGCCGGCTACGAGATTCGCGTCATCGACGACAGACGCCGGTCGCTCCGCGACCTCTACCACCGGCTGATGGGCCTTTCGTGGCCAGCGACCTTCACGGTGATCGCGTGCGGATTCCTGGCCGCGAACGCCGCGTTCGCGCTCGCCTACTGCGGAGTGGGCGGCGTCGCGCACCTGGCGCCCGGATCATTTTCCGACGCCTTCTTTTTCAGTGTGCAAACGATGGGTACGATCGGGTACGGCGCGATGTACCCGGAGTCGTTCGGCGCCAACCTGCTGGTCGTGGCGGAGAGCATCGTTGGGTGCACCTTCCTTGCGTTGGCAACCGGTCTCGTCTTTGCCAAGTTCTCTCGGCCCACCGCCCGCGTCATGTTCACGCGCGACGCGGTGATCTCTCCGGTGAACGGTATCCCCACGCTCATGCTCCGCGTCGGCAACGAACGTGGCAATCAGATCGTCGACGCGCAGATCCGCGCCGTGCTGGTACGCACCGAGCGAACATCGGAAGGCGCGACGTTCTATCGGTCCGTCGATTTGCAGCTGGTGCGCGACCGCGCCCTGTCGCTGTCCCGCTCGTGGAGCGTCCTGCACGTGATCGATGAGCACAGCCCGCTTCACGGCCTCACGCCCGCACAGCTCAGCGAGCAGGAAGCGGAGATCGAGCTCATGGTCGTCGGTCTCGACGACACATCGATGCAAGTCGTGCAGGCGAGCCATATGTACTTTGCGAATCAGATTCTCTGGGGGGCGCGTCACGCCGACATCACGTCAGAGGCCGAGGACGGCACCCTTCTGGTGGACCTGCGCAAGTTCCATGACACCGAACCGACCGCACCGATTGCCGGCTTCCCCTATCCGGCGTGAGCGCCTTCGAGACAGGCGGTCTCCGGCGTGAGAAGGCCCGCACTTCGGCCGGCGTGGCTTCGCCCACTTACTTGCGACAGTGGGACACGGTCAGGACGTCCGGCGACCGCCAATGGGTGATCGCGGCCAGAAATCCTCCTTCGCGCGCGCGCGCGACCAGAATCCCGTGATCGCCCAACCGTGCCGCGCCCACGTGTGCAATCGCGTCGGCGAAGACGGCGTTAACATTGGCGAGCTGGAAGACGATTGTTCCAGGCGGCTCCGCCAACGTCCCGTTCGCCTGAAGCGCAGCCTCGAGCTTGGCGCGCACTCCGGGCTTCAGGCGCAGCAGGTGAACATGCAGCTGGTTCTGGCTGCGCGCCGGGATCGGATTGATCATCAAGGCGATATCGAGCTCGTCGCGAATTCGCTTGTGCGCGACTTCCCATGCGAAAGGCCAGATGCCTTCCGGCCGGTGCGGGTCCTCGAGGCCGCTCACGCGTGTTCGCGGAAGGGCGAGGCCGGCGACGAAGCCGGCATCGCAGCCGCACATCTTGAGGTTGCGAATGGCGACGAACTCGGGCGTCTCCGCCCAGACGACAGCATCGTTCGGGGTAGAGCGATCACCGCAACACGAGAGCGCGAACGCCTTGCATGTGCACAGAGGCGCCGCCGTGGCGACCCCTTCTCGGTTGACACACGTCGAGACAAGATCCCACAAGCTGTCCGCATTGATCGGGGTCGCGGCATTTCCCTCGTCGTCGGCTGCACCAATCCCGAGCCATCCGCACAGAATGGCCGTCAGGAGCGCTATCGCCAAAAAGCCTTTGCCCCTCATGGGAGCTGACGGTAACCACAGTCCTCTGTCTCCGGCAAGCTGCCGTTGTCGACGACGCCAGATTTTCCGTTGCCGTCGGCGAGAATTCTTGAAGGCATGCATGCAGCCAACCCCATTCCCCGTTGAGGGGTCGCGATGCGCCTTCGGTTCCGTTTGACTCCCGCCGTCGCACGCGCTTGATACTGCGCCTGCATGCGGGTGTGGTGGCGTTGTGCCGGAAACATTTGGCGGGGGTGGTGGGTGTTCCCCATGGGCGTATTGCTGGGCGTGTTGGTCAGCATCGTCGAGGCTAAACCGCACGGGGACAACGTCCATCAGCCGAACGCCAATTGCCTGGCGTGTCACAGCGCGGATCGCGCGGCTTTGGAGCCGGATCCGGCGTCGGCGCGGACGACGCTGCTCGCCGCCGACATCGAGGACCGTTGCAACGCTTGTCACAGTGATGAAGGCCCGTCGCATCATGTCGGCATCCGGCCCCACAAGCCGGTACCCGATACGTTGCCACTGTCCGCGAGCGGGCTGATCACCTGCTCTACGTGTCACTTCGTGCACGGCGAGCGCAATCTCTTCGGCGACTTCGTGCGCATCGACAACGCGCGCGGCGGCCTGTGCCTGACGTGTCACGAGCTGTCGGAGCTGCAATGAGTCACGTGTCCGGCAGATCTTTGATGGCAGACGGCCGACGGCGGTTCCTCGGAAACCCAGGCGGTCGGACGCGGGGACGACGAGGGCCGATCAGTGGTCGGCGAGCTGCGATCAGCGATTCAGGAGGTTGAGAGATGCGACTCCTCGGCTTACTCCATCATCACCCGACGCATCGGGCGCGCCAGCTGCGCTGGGTGTTGCCGGTGGGCGGACTGCTTCTGGTGGCGACCCTGGGGGCGCTGGCGACGCAGTATTACGTCAGCGACCAGGCGGTGAGTACCGAATTCTTTCACGCCCACAAGACCATCAGTCATACCGGGC
>CAZTDK010000875.1:0-1760 GCA_964611965.1 uncultured Binatia bacterium (SeqCode)
CGGGTTCACCGTCTGCGTGATCGCCGACGACGTGCTGCCGGCGAAAGCAGCATCCCCTTGGTAGACTGCCGTAATCGAGTTCGAGCCCAGTGCAAGCTGGAACGCCGTCGTCGTATACGATGCCGTCCCGCCGCTGAGTGTGCCGGAGCCGAGCAACGTCGCGCCATCAAAGAAATTCACCGTGCCCGTGGCACCGCTCGGCGTGACCGTCGCGGTGAACGTGACGCTGTCGCCATAGATGGATGGGCTGCCCGAGGTGGCCACCGACGTCGTCGTACTGGTGCCGGGGTTGAGCGCAATCAGCTGTCCGACGTTTACGGCCGCGCTGACCCCTGTTGCCGTCTTCGTGCCGGTGCTGACGTTGGCTGCCGGGCCGGCCGCGTCGGAGCTTTCCAGGTGCGGATCCGGGCCTCCCGTCGCGGGTGCGAAATCGTATCTCTCGGTGAACCCTCCCGGTGGGCCGACGGCATTTTGGCTGCCTTGGCCGTTTGCGATACCGAAAAAGCCGACCAGCATCGTGCTACTGACCGTTGGGGTGATCGCGGGTGCCGTAATGTTTGTCGACGAGGCATTGACTTGCCCGCCGTACACATCGATGGGGCTGGCGGCGACGCCACGGTATGCGGTGATTGCAACGATGTTGTGACCGCTATTGCTGAAGGTCCACTGATAGGTCACGGCACCGCCGGTGTCACTCGACGTCGCCATCCGGTAGTACAAGACCTGAGTATACGTCGTGCCGCTATCTTCCCGATGAATCAGCGTCCAGCCACTCGGGGCAGTGATTGTCAAACCCGTGCCACCGTTTTCCGCGCTGGCGGCGGCGAGCATCGCATCGCCAGTTTGCACGACGCTCGGTATCGTCAGCGTCACAGTCGTGCCTGTACCCGCATTGCCGCCCGTCACCGCCGAGCCGGTCACGAAAGAGATCGCCGCCTCGACGCGTTCGGGAACGCCGAGGATGACCGCCCACGCCGTGGCGCAGACGACGAACCCGGAGAGAGAGCGCAGGAGCGCGCGACGGAGCGCTCCCTCCCGCGCCGGACCGACGCGGGAGGGAAGACCAATGTTCAGTAGACCGTGCGACCCTTCGCGGCCACCAGTTCTGAGTGCGTTCATGCGATCACCTGCTCACATGCTTCATCCTTCGCATGGCTATTGCAGATAGATGCAGAACGTCATGTTCCGCGGCGAGCCCGAGACGCTGTTGACAAAGATCTTGAAGCTCTCTCCTGCCGCCAGGGTTTCAGGCGTGCCCAGTGTCTGTGAGGCCTCCGTCGTCGTGACGGAGAGGCCGCCCAGGCCCGTGATGTTGTTCGAGCTGGTGCACGTCGTATCGTTCGGATTCGTGGTCGTGCAGTGCCGTACCGAAACAGTGGCCGAGCCGGTGCTCACCCAGTAGCGCACCGCCACCAGGCTCGTCGTGCTGTTGACGAACACCGGGCCGAGGAAGTTATCGTCGCCGGCGGCGACGGCCACTGGATCGACCAGGTAGCATTTGCTGAAGCCGCCTTGCGGTCCGGTTGCGCCGGTGGCGCCCGTCGGACCGGTCGCCCCGGTCGGACCAGTAGCACCCGTGTTACCCGTGGCACCCGTCGGACCCGTATTACCCGTGTCGCCGGTTGCGCCGGTTGGACCGGTGTTACCTGTCACGCCAGTTGCGCCGGTCGCACCCGTTGGACCTGTGTTGCCCGTGGCTCCGGTCGCGCCGGTTGGACCGGTGTTACCTGTCACGCCAGTTGCGCCGGTCGCACCCGTTG
>CAZTDK010000875.1:1860-2894 GCA_964611965.1 uncultured Binatia bacterium (SeqCode)
GACCTGTGTTGCCCGTGGCTCCGGTCG
Source organism: uncultured Binatia bacterium (SeqCode) (assembly GCA_964611965.1). GTDB lineage: Bacteria > Desulfobacterota > Binatia > HRBIN30 > HRBIN30 > CAZTDK01. Next base: position 1,888 of record CAZTDK010000875.1, read on the forward strand.
CGCCGGCCGATCCGGTATCGCCGGTCACGCCCGTAGCGCCGGTCCCGCCGGTTCCACCTGTACCGCCGAGCCCGCCGGTTCCACCCGTACCGCCGGTACCACCGGTCGGACCCGTGTCACCCGTGACGCCAGTTGCACCCGTACCACCGGTGCCGCCCGTCCCACCTACGCCACCAGTTCCACCTGTCCCACCGGTTCCACCCGTGGCGCCGGTTGGGCCGGTCGCACCCGTGGCGCCGGCTGGTCCCGCCGGTCCGGTGTCACCCGTCACCCCGGCAGGTCCGGTTGCGCCAGTTGCACCCGCCGGACCCGTGTTGCCGGTGGCGCCGGCTGGGCCTGCGGGGCCCGGATCGCCCATGACACCCGTCGCGCCCTGTGATGCCAGCAAAGCCCAGTCAGTCGGATCGGTGTCTGGCTCATTGCCCGCGCCAGTGTTGCCGTTCGTCAAGCTGACGTAGCTGGAGCCGTTGAAGGTCACCGCATCACCGATGCTGTAGGTAGCGCTGTCGCTCCAGTCGCCCTGCCACACCAGACCCTGCGGACCGGTGTTGCCGGTGGCGCCGGTCGCGCCGCTTGCACCAGCTGGGCCGGTATCGCCGGTGGCGCCAGCCGTGCCGGTCGCACCGGTTGGGCCGGTCGCCCCAGTATCGCCGGTGGCACCGGTCGGACCGGTATTCCCCGTCGCGCCTGTCGGGCCGGTTGCACCCGTGGGTCCGGTTGCGCCGGTCGCACCGGTTGCGCCCGTGCCGCCGGTGCCACCCGTACCACCCGTCGAACCCGTATCGCCCGTCGGTCCGGTTGTACCAGTCGCGCCCACCGCACCTGTGCCGCCGGTACCACCCGTGCCGCCAGTCCCGCCGGTATCACCTGTGGGTCCGGTTGCGCCCGTCGCGCCCACCGCACCCGTGCCACCCGTACCGCCGGTGTTGCCCTCTTGCGCCAGCAGGCTCCAATCGGTCGGGCTGGTGTCGGGTTGATTGCCCTGATTGTTGCTCAGCAAGCTGATG
>CAZTDK010000876.1:0-2891 GCA_964611965.1 uncultured Binatia bacterium (SeqCode)
CCAATCGCATGAAACCCGACGGTGTCGACCACAACGTGCACGTCGTCAGCCGGCAGGGTCGACATAGCGGGCGAAACACGTTACGCGAGACACATCACGATTCAGAGAACCGTCTCGAGGAGACCGCGCATGGCCAACCCGTATCGCATCTTCGGCAACGAGCTGTCGCCGTACTCGGTGAAGGTGCGCTCGTACTTTCGCTACAAAGGCATCCCGCACGAGTGGATCGTGCGCAATCCGTCGAACGAGTCGGAGTTCCAACGCTATGCCAAGCTGCCGTTGATCCCCCTTGTGGTCACACCGGACGGGCACGGCCTGCAAGACTCGACACCGATTATCGAGCACTTCGAGGCGCTCCATCCCGAGCCCTCGATCCATCCGGCCGATCCCGCGCTGCGGTTTCTCTCCGCCTTGATCGAGGAGTACGCCGACGAGTGGAGCAACAAGCCGATGTTCCACTACCGTTGGTGGTACGAGGCGGATCAGCAGTCGGCCGCCGCCCGTTTGGCGAGTAGCATGATGCCGGATGCCGACCAGGCGATGGCGGTGACGATGATCAAGGGGCGCATGATCCCGCGGCTCGCGTTCGTCGGATCGTCGGCGGCAACCAAGCAGCAGATCGAAGCGTCGTTCGAACGCCAAGTCGGTATCCTTGGCCCACACTTGTCCTTCCGGAAATACCTCTTTGGCGATCGGCCGGCGTTCGCCGACTTCGGGCTCTACGCGCAGCTCTACCAATGCTCGACGGATCCCACGCCACGCAGCATCATGAAAGCGAATGCGCCGAGCGTGCTGAGCTGGATCGAACGCATGCTGGATCCGAAGAACGAGGGCGAGTTCGAAGACTGGGACGCGTTGGAATCGACGCTGATGCCGCTGCTGACCGATGAGATCGGACCGGTCTTCTTCCCGTGGACGGCAGCAAATGCCAAGGCACTCGGGGCGGGACAGAGGGAATTCTCGATGACGCTCGCTGGGGTGCCGTTCGCGCAGGAAACCCAGAAGTACGCCGCCAAGTCGTTCGCGGCGTTGCGCGCCCGCTACGCCGCGGTGACCGACAAGTCGCAGCTCGATCCAATCCTCAAGCAGGCGCACTGTTCCCAGTGGTTGCAATGAGCCGGTCATCTCACCGGCCGACGCTGATAAAGGCCCGCTAAGTCACCGCAGCCGGGCACCGAGCAAAAGGAGCCATCATGATCGATCTCTACACCGCGCCAACGCCGAACGGCTGGAAGGCGTCGATCTGTCTCGAGGAGTTGGGCCTGCCCTACGAGGTGCATGTCGTCAACTTGCTTGCCGGCGAGCATAAACGCCCCGAGTACCTGGCATTGAATCCCAACGGCCGCATCCCAACGATCGTCGACCGTGATGCCGACAATTTTGCGGTCTTCGAGTCGGGGGCCATTCTCATCTATCTCGCCGAGAAAGCCGGGCGCTTGCTGCCCACCGACCCGCAGGGCCGCTCACTGGTCATTCAATGGGTGATGTTCCAGATGGGTGGGATCGGTCCGATGATGGGACAGGCCAACGTGTTCTTCCGCTATTTTCCGGAGAAAATTCAGTCGGCGATCGATCGCTATCAGCACGAGTGCCGCCGCCTTTTCGAGGTGCTCGATACGCGCTTGACCGCGCATGAGTGGCTCGCCGGTGACTATTCGATTGCCGATATTGCGAACTGGTCATGGGTACGCACCTACAAATGGTCGGGCGTGGTGATCGACGGGCTCGACCATCTGCAGCGGTGGATGGATCAAATGAAGCAGCGCCCGGCCTGCCAGCGCGGCGTCGAGGTGCCGTTCAAGGTGCCGAATCTCGGCGACGGCGACGACACCAAGAGCGCGGCGGAGTTCGCGAAGGGCGCGCAGACGATTCTGCAGCGCTAGGAACGAGGAGAATGGAAAACCGCGAACTGGAAACCGGGAATGGAAAACTGGGCCAATCGGCTTGCCGTTCCAATTGCCGGTTCTGAATCCCCAGTTATCTATCCCAGGTTTTCCATTCCCTCGCCGATCAAGCCGCCCCAGTCATGGCACACGAGCGTAATGCGCTGCAGGTCCAAGCGCTCGAAGAACCCACGCATCCAGTCGACGTCGCGTTGATAGGTGTACTCATCGCGCTGCGTCGGTTTGTCGGAACGACCGAAGCCCACCAAGTCGGGCGCAACGGCACGGTGTCCGGCGGCGCTGATGACGGGAATGATTTTGCGATAGAGATACGTCCAAGAGGGCTCGCCGTGCAGCAGGAGCACCGGATGCGCGTCGGGCCGGCCTTCATCGACGTAGTGGATGCGCAGCCCGTCGACGTCGGCATAGTGCGGCGCAAACGAATAGCCGGGCAAGTTGGTGAAGCGCTCATCCGGCGTGCGTACGATGTCCATGCGTCCTCGCTCCAGCGGTGTCGGCGAGCAACGCACCAAACACATGCGCCAGCACCTTGCGGGCACGGTCCACCGACAGATCCTGGTGGACGCGCAGCGCGTGCCATGTGGAGTAACTGCCGGCAACGTCGAGGGCGTCGAGCAGCTCACGGCGTTCGGCCGGCGGGCACGCCGCCACCTCGGCGGCGAAGACCTGTTCGATCTCGACGCGTTTGAGGGCGCGCACCACACGCAGCCGTGTGGCCACCTCCTTGGAAAACGGTTCCAGTAGCAGCGCGGCGCGGCGCACCGGCGCCAGCGTTTCCAGCAGCCGGGCACGTTGCGCAACGAAGGTCACCAGGCGTTCCGCTAGCGGCGCGCGCGCGTCGATGGGCTCGACCAACACGCGCAGGCGCTGCGTCTGCCGGTCGGCGGCGGCGGCAAACAGGGCCTCGCGGTCGCGGAAGTGTTGGAATACCGAGCGCAGCGACACGCCGGCGCGTTCGGCAATCTGCGGTGCCGTCGGCTGAAGCTC
>CAZTDK010000877.1:0-2884 GCA_964611965.1 uncultured Binatia bacterium (SeqCode)
GGGACGTGAAGCCGCCGCGCTGAGCGAGGTCGATGGCGTGCTCTTCGTCTTCGTCGCGGTGCCGGTGTTCGCTCCCGATCCGATCGGCTATCTGGTTGCCGGCTCGGCGATCGACGACGACACGGCCGCCGCGTTGGAGAAGCAGACCGGCTCGGCGGTGACCTTTGCCACCGCGACCCAACTGTTCGCCTCGTCGTGGCCCCGGCCGGAGCGTGTCGCACTCTTTCCCGCCGGCCGGTTGGGGGACGAGGCCCTGCGCCGCGGCGACAAAGTCACCTTTCTGGTCCCGTTCCGCAACGAGCGCCTGCTCTCGTTGCTCGTACCAATCGAGTCGACGCTGAACGCACCGTTGTTTGCGCTGATGCAGGAGTCATACGACCGCGCCCTGCAGCCACTCTACGCCCTGCGGCGGCGCGTGGCGCTCATCGGCGCCGTGGCCTTGGTCGGAGCGCTGGTTGTCGGCGCGCTTCTGGCGGGGGGAATCGCCGCGCCGCTGCAGACTCTGGTGGGCGCCATGCGTGACGTCCTCGCGGGCAATTTGCACCGGCGTACGGACGTGCGGCGGGACGATGAGATCGGCTTCCTGGCCCGGTCGTTCAACGAGATGGTGGCGGGGCTGGAGGAACGCGAAGCGATCAAGGACACGTTCGGCCGCTTCGTCTCGCGCGAGGTCGCCGCCGCCGTGCTGGACGGCGGCACGGCCCTCGGCGGTGAGCGGCGCGAGGTGACGATTCTGTTCCAAGATGTGCGCGGCTTTACCAGCCTCGCCGAGCACGCCGAACCCGACGCCCTGGTGCACCTCGTGAACCGGCTCATGACCGAGATGGTGGCCGCCGTCGAAGGTGAGGGCGGCACCATCCGGCAGTTCACCGGCGACGGAGTCATGGCACTCTTCGGGGCGCCGGTGCGCCACAGCGACGATCCCGAACGCGCCGTACGTGCCGCTCTGGCAATGGTCGAGCGCTTGCCGCGCTTGAACCGTGATCTCGCCACCGAGGGTTTCGCGGCGCTGCGCATCGGCATCGGTATCCACACCGGTGACGTCGTGGTGGGGAAGATCGGCCCGGATGAACGGGTCGAGTACAGCGTCGTCGGCGACGCCGTGAATCTCGCAGGCCGCATCGAAGGGCTCACCAAGGAGATGCAGGCCGTGATCCTCGTCTCCGGCGAAACCGCCGCGCGGCTTGGTCCCGCGTTCCGCTTCGGCCGTCGCGACGTCGTTGCCATACGCGGCAAGGACCAACCGGTCGAAGTGGTGGAGGTGCTGGCGCCGGGCGACGCCGAAGGGGGCCTGGTGCAATCCTGAAATCGGCCCGCTCCCTTCCGGCATTCTTGCTACATGTCCAACTCGACTTCCGACGCTGCGCCGGCAGTTGAGAATTTTACCCAGAGTCTTCCGGCGCTCGCGTCGTAGAACCAGCCGCTCTCCGTCTGCTCCAACGCGGCAAACGTGCCCGTGTCGGCCAACGCGCCGCCATCGAGCGTGACGCCGCGCGGTGCCGCCACCAGGAGACGAGCGATATAGCCGCGTCGACTCGCACTGATGCCGAGCCTGATACAGGCGGCTCCCGTGGGGCATCCCTGATCGCTGAGCGTGACCGTCGTGTCGCCCGCTGCCTCGTGCAGCACGAGCTGCGAGGTGCCGCTCGGGTAGGCGTCGATCGTCAAGCGTCCCGACGACGCCGCGCTGCCGTGGCCGGTGACGGTGCTGGTGACGTCGAGTGGCAGCAGTCCCCCGGCACGCACGAACAGCGGCAAGCGATCGAGCGGCGCGTCAACGGTCACCGTCGTCGGCCCGTGCAGCCGCCGCGTCGGCTCCCAATAGTCGATCCATTCGCCCTGCGGGAGGTAGACGTCGCGGCTACGCGCGCCGTTCTGCCACAACGGCGCGAACAGCAGGTCATGGCCGAGAAGAAACTCGTCCCACAAGTTGGCCACTGCTGCATCGTCGGCGAAGTCGAAGACCAGGGGGCGCGCCAGGGGGCGGCCGCTGGCATGGGCGTCGATCGCCAGACTCTCGAAGAGCGGCACCAACTCGTGATGCAACGTCACGTAGCTCCGATAGATATCGATCATCTCGGCGTCGTCGTGCGGCGCGGTCGGCATGTCCCACGGCGCGTGCTGCCCGCCGCCTTGGTTGCCGCCGCCGATCTCCATCAATGGACACAAGGCGCTGAGCTCCAGCCAGCGCGCGAACACATCGCGATCGGCGAACTGATAGTACCCGCCGGTGTCGCTGCCCCAGAACGGGAAGCCCATGAACGCCACGTGCGCCGCCGACAGGATCACGCTGCGCAGGCCGAGGTCGGTGCCTGGCCCGGCGCCGAGCGACGTTCGCCCGGGCGTGTCGCCGCCCCAGAACATGCCGTACTGTTGGCTCCCGGCGTAGCCGGCACGCAGGTAGTTGAAGAATTCCGGCCCGAGACGGTCGGCGAAGGCATCATGATGCACCTTTGCATAGTCGAGGGTATAGCCGTTCGTCAGCTCGCGCCCGTTCCGCCCATCGGCGAACACATCGGTTGCCAGATTGGGGACGATGGGTAGCTCGGTGGTGTCGAGCTCACTGCGATCCAACTTCATTCCCGAGATGCCGAGGTCGATCAGGCTTTGCACCCGTCCGGTCCACCACGCCGCCGCGCCAGGATTGGTGAAATCGATGAGGACGTTGCTGCGCGGTGCGTAGTACCCGAACTGCTGCGCATCTACGGCGTTCTCACCCAACGCCCACGGCGCGCCGAAGACCAACACGTGGTAGCCGCGACTCTTCAAAGCCGCGACCATCTTGTCGCTATTCGGGAAGCGTATCGGATCGAACCGAAAACTGGCGAAGCCCTTCTGGTTGAAGTCGGTCGTGCCGACGGTCCACGGCCGATCGAACTCGTAG
>CAZTDK010000878.1:0-2881 GCA_964611965.1 uncultured Binatia bacterium (SeqCode)
TTGAATTCGTGCGGATGCGGACGCAACCGCATGGCGTTCACCTCGTTGGCCATCTTGTACTCGATCCACGTGTCGATCACATCCGGCGTGAACACGTCCCCCGCCAGCAGAAACTCGTGATCCTTCTGCAGATTGCCCAACGCCTCGTCCAGGCTCGCCGGCATGCTCGGCACGTCCTGCAACTCCTCCGGCGTCAACGCGTAGATATCTTTGTCGAGCGGCTCCCCCGGGCTCAGCCGCTTCTGGATCCCGTCCAACCCCGCCAGCATCATCGCCGCGAACGCCAGATACCCGTTCGCCGTCGGATCCGGAAACCGCACCTCCACCCGCTTCGCCTTCGGGCTCGGGCTGTACATCGGAATGCGGCACGCCGCGCTGCGGTTGCGGCTCGAATACGCCAGGTTCACCGGCGCCTCGAACCCCGGCACCAGCCGCCGGTAGCTGTTCGTCGTCGGGTTGGTGAACGCCGCCAGCGCCGGCGCGTGCTTGAGGATCCCCGCGATGTAATGCATCCCCAGCTCGCTGATCCCGCCGTACCCGTTGCCCGCAAACAGCGGCTTCTCGCCCTTCCAGATGCTCTGGTGGCAGTGCATGCCGCTGCCGTTGTCCCCGAAAATCGGCTTCGGCATGAACGTCGCCGTCTTGCCGTGCTTGCGCGCTACGTTCTTCACAATGTACTTGTACCAGTTCAACGCGTCGGCCATCTTCACCAACGACATGAACCGCATGTCGATCTCCGCCTGCCCCGCCGTCGCCACCTCATGGTGCTGGCGCTCGATCCGGATCCCCACCGCTTCCATCGTCCGCGTCATCTCGGTGCGGATGTCCTGCTGCGAGTCGGTCGGCGCCACCGGAAAGTAGCCTTCCTTGTAGCGCGGCTTGTACCCCAGGTTCGGCTTCTCGTCCCGCCCCGTGTTCCACTGTCCTTCCGACGAGTCCAGGAAGTAGTAGCCTTCGTGCTGGTTCTGCCCGTAGCGGATATCGTCCAGGATGAAGAACTCCGGCTCCGGGCCGAAGTAGCAGGTGTCGCCGATGCCCGTCGACTTCAAGTACGCCTCGGCCTTGCGCGCGATGTTGCGCGGGTCGCGGCTGTAATCCTCCTTGGTGATCGGATCGACGATGTTGCAGATCAGCGACATCGTCGGCTCGGCGCAAAACGGGTCCATCACCGCCGTAGTCGGGTCCGGCATCACCAGCATGTCGCTGGCGTGGATCGGCTGCCAGCCGCGGATCGACGAGCCGTCGAACCCCAGCCCTTCCTCGAACACCGCCTCTTCCATCTCGCTCGGTGGAATCGTGAAATGCTGCCAGATCCCCAGAAAGTCGTTGAACTTGAAATCAATCGCCACCGCTTTCTGTTCCTTCATGAACTTCAGTACTTCCTTCGGCGTCATGCGTATCTCCTCTATGATCTACCAATTTGCGGTTAGTTTGCCGCGCGGCCGGCACGGCCCTGTCGGCCGGCACGATTCAAGGCCGTGGCTCGTCTAATCCGCGCCCCACAGCCCGGTACCCCAAAGAGGCGCGGCCGGCACAACGGCCGACCGCACCCCCCGTGGGATTTCACCCCTAAATGGCATCCGGGCCGTGCTCTCCAGTGCGGATACGGATCACGTCATCGACACTGGAGATAAAGATCTTGCCATCACCAATGCGTCCGGTCTTGGCCGTCTTCTCGATCAGCGCGGCGCACGTCGCCGCCTTCTCGTCACTGACCAGCAGCTCGATCTTGATCTTCGGCAGGAAATCGACCACGTACTCGGAACCACGGTACAATTCCGTATGGCCCTTTTGCCGCCCGAAGCCCTTAACCTCTGAGACCGTCATGCCTTGGAGGTTCTCGCCAGCCAATGCCTCCTTTACTTCATCGAGCTTGAACGGCTTGATAATGGCTTCGATCTTTTTCATGGGTACTCCTTCCCGCGTGTACCTTAGAATGCGTAGAGCAGCTCGGTGGCCAGCGTATCTTGCCCGTGCACCGGGGCGGTTTCATGTGCGAACACCTTCTTCGTGTCCGATTCGTCGTGGCGATATTCGTTGCGCCAGTAGAGGCCGTCGATGATCTTGTAGGTCAGCGTCGGGGTCAACTCGTAGTATGTCGAGGCCGTTCCCACACCGCCCGTGGGGTGCCCCTCGGCAGGTCCGAGAGCACGCGCACCGTTCATGTCGTCAAAGACCTCGGCGCGCAGGCACCCGGACAACGAATCGGTGAAGTTGTAGATGCCGTACGCGGCCACGCCCTGCCACTGCGCGGTACGCAGCAAGCCGTTCACCGGCACCGAGTTGCTATCGTTTCCGTAGTCGTAGTCGATGATGAACGTCAGCGGGTCAATCGGCTTGATGGTGATCAACGAGGTCAGCAGCAGCCGCTTCGAAAGCCCGGGATGCACATAGAGCTGTAGGGTGTCATCACACGCAGGCGTTCCGGGGGTGCCACAGCTGGCGTTGACCGTGTTGGTGACGAACTGCCCGGTCTGCTCAGGCCCGTACGTAACCGTCTGGTAGAACGTGAACTGCGGGATTGGAGCGATGGTGATTCCACTGTGCAGACTCTTGCCGTTGTTGTTGTCGACGACCGAATCCCAGCCGTTGACCACCCCCATGTCCAGACTCACTTGGTCCGTGAACGCATAGCTGGCCATCAGGCCGGTGTGCGTAAACGGGATGGCGAAGCCGAAGAGGATCGAGTCGGTGATGTTGTAGTTGAAGTTGTTGTACGTCTTGATGACCTCCGCACCGGCGAGGGTGACGAAGCGACCAGCCTTCAGCTTGATGCCACTGCCCACTGGTATCGTGTAGTCCAAGTAGAATTGCGGGGCGTCAAAGAAGTCGGTGCCGTTGCCCGTGATGGGAACGCCGTTGCTATCATGCCGGCCAAAGT
>CAZTDK010000879.1:0-2879 GCA_964611965.1 uncultured Binatia bacterium (SeqCode)
CCGCTGGTTCGAGCAAACGTCGCTGTCGACCGTGATGCAGGTCGGCGACAGCTCCAGTCAGCCGCCATGGGAGTTCACGGCGGACAACGGGCGGGACCAGGAAACCCTCGATCTGTACAGGATCTACGCGCGCTTGCATCTGCGCCTCTTCCCGTACGAGTGGACGTACGCGCGCAACATCGCGAACGATGGTCGGGCCATTCAGCGCGCCTTTGGTTTGGTGTATCCAGAGATTGGCCAACACCCATCCGACGAGTACTTTTTTGGCGACGACCTCTTGGTGGCGCCGGTCGTCCAAGCCGGGGCGACGACGCGGCACCTGATCGTGCCGCCGGGCAACTGGTTTGACTGGTGGGATGGGACGCTGTACGCGGGTGGCGAAACCGGCGGGCTGCAAGTTGACGTGCCGGCGCCGCTCTCCAAGCTGCCGCTCTTTGTGCGTGCCGGGGCGATCGTGCCGCTGCTGCGTCCAACCATCGACACGCTCTCCCCCACGACGTTGACTCCCGACCGGGTGGATTCATACGCCAACGACGCCGGCCTGTTGTACGTGCGCATCGTGCCGAGCGATGCGACAACCACCTTCACGCTCTTCGATGGATCGGTGATATCGCAAACGCCGCTTGCTGGCGGCACCGCGGTCGATTTCCACGGTGGCCAGACGTTCAAGTCCGGCGCCGTGCTGGAGATTTTACGCATCCCCGTCATTCCGCAAACGGTGACGCGCAACGGGGCGGAGCTGCGTGGCCACGCGACGCTGGCGGCGCTCGAGGCGGATAGTGATGGCTGGTTCTGGGAGTCGGCGGTAGGCGGCACCTTGTGGGTGAAGGTGCCCGACGGCGATCAACGGGTGGAGGTGCGCTAGGGCCTGCGGCCGGCGTCTCTTCATTGGCCCGCTCCCCCCTTCGGGGAGCCTCAGGGCAGGATTGGTCGCCAAGGGCTGCCAAGTCCGAGAGGCTGCTAGAGTCTGCCAAGTCCGCTGCTAGGAACTCGCGGATTACGCCGATCGTTGCTCGGCAGCCGTTTCGCTGCGCACTGCGCCGCTGCTCAAGTTGAGGTGAACCCCACTTGCAACCTCGATCTCTCCATCGGCAACCGGCGCGATAACCCTTCCAAATCCAAATGGCCGGCAGTCCCAAGCCGAGCGCGTGCTCCCGAGCGGCAAGCGAACGCGGATACGTCGTGCGTTGCCGAGATACCTACACTTTTCCATCAGTCGCCCTCCTCGCCATTGGCAAACCATCTCGCCTGCATTGCCGATTTTCCAGAGCACTTGGTGTGCCAGCGATGGCCACATTGTCGAGTTGCCGTAAACCGCTTTGATGGCGAAGCGACTCGTGTCTCAGAAGTGCCAGATTTTCTACGAAACGACCCGGGCGGATGGCGCCGCTGCGTCACTTGATGGGCGAGCGCACAGACAAAAGGACGACAAGCATTGGGTTCAATCCCCCACCCTGATCAAACCAAAGCTGGGGCCATTGACCCAGGATACTGTGCTTCCACCTCGGCGAGCGCCGCTTCCCACCATGGCCAAAATCTTGCGGTGTCTCGATCAACGAGGCGAATCACACAACCAAGGAGGCTCGCATGCTTATCAGTGCTCGACGACGCAGGGGTTCCCGGATCTCCGGCGCTGCGTTACTTGGCGTTTTGCTTCCCGCGTTCTTCTTCGGCTGCGGCGAGGACGACAATAACAGCTCTATGTCCGCGTCGACGCCAACTGCTGCCGCGAAGGCGACACCGTCACCCACACCAACGTCGCTGGCGAAGCCCACACCCTCACCGACCGCACAGACCGGCATGGCGGTTCGTCAAACCAACCTCGTATCGGATGTCGCCGGCGCGGCGACGACCGATCCCAATCTGGTCAACGCCTGGGGCATCGCGCGCGGTCCGACGTCACCGTTCTGGGTGGCTGACAACGGGCAAGGGGTCTCGACGCTGTATGACGGTGCCGGTCATCCGTTTCCAATTGCCCAACCACTGGTGGTCACTGTGCCGCCACCCGCGGGTAGCCCGCCGGATACCACAGCGGCGCCGACGGGTGTAGTCTTCAACAACACCAGTGATTTTGTGATCACTGATGGAACGCATACCGCCCCCAGTTTGTTCATCTTCGCAACCGAAGATGGAACCGTCTCAGGCTGGAGTCAGACCGTGAACGTCGGCGCGGCGATATTGGCCGCGGACAATTCCAACAGTGGCGCGTCCTACAAGGGATTGGCGCTCGGCAGCAACGCCGCGGGGAATTTTCTCTACGCGACCAATTTCCACCAAGCGCGTGTTGATGCGTTCGACAGTGTGTTTGCGACGGCGACGCTGTCCGGATCATTTGCCGATCCGAACCTTCCCGACGGCTTCGCGCCGTTCGGCATCGCGAACATCGGCGGCAACTTATATGTCACCTATGCAAAGCAGGACGACGATCAGCATGACGATGTCAAAGGGCCGGGGAATGGCTTCGTCGACGTCTTCGACACGAACGGCATGCTGCTGCGCCGCTTTGCGTCGCAAGGTTCGCTCAACTCCCCGTGGGGGGTGGTGAGTGCCCCGGCTGCATTTGGCAGCTTTGGCGGCGCCATTCTCATCGGTAATTTCGGTGACGGGCACATCAACGCGTTCGATCCGAACAGTGGCGCGCTGCTCGGTTCGCTCAGCGATGGCCATAACCCGATTGCCATTGACGGTCTCTGGGGTCTCAGCTTCGGGAACGACGGAAACGCCGGCGATGCGAACACATTGTTCTTCACCGCCGGACCCGGCGACGAAGTGCATGGTTTGTTCGGCTCGCTCCAAGTCGCGACGAGTGGGATGTAGAGGTGACTAGCCCGGATAATTCACGCGAGCCCCTAAAAACTCAGCCCCAACCGTGTTAACCC
>CAZTDK010000880.1:0-2875 GCA_964611965.1 uncultured Binatia bacterium (SeqCode)
GTCGACACCAGCTTGTTCACGGACGCCCCGATGCCCGGCGGGCGTTTCTTGAGGGTGTCGGTGAGCTGCCGGAAGGCGTGGTACTTCATCGCCTCGACGCGAATCATCAAGTCGGCGAGCCGCTGGCGGATGACCGGGTCGTCGGCGGCCGGGCGGCCGTAGCGCTCGCGGCTTTGCGCCAGACGCAGCAAGCTGTTGAACATTTGCTGCGTGCGCGTCGTCGATCCGAGCATGTTGCGCTCGTGCGCCAGCGTCGTGTTGGCTACCTGCCAGCCTTGATTGAGCTCGGCCACCAGATGCGTGCGTGGCACGCGCACATCTTCGAAGAAGACTTCATTGAATCCGGGATCGCCGGTCATCTGGATCAGCGGGCGGATGTTGATGCCCGGACTCTTCATGTCGATGAGAATGTAGGAGATCCCCTTGTGCTTCGGGGCCGCGGGATCGGTGCGCACCAGGCAAAACATCCAGTCGGCGTGCTGGGCGTTCGAGGTCCATACCTTCTGGCCGTTGACGATGAACTCGTCGCCGACGAGCTCGGCGCGCGTTTTCAGCGACGCGAGATCCGACCCGGAGCCGGGCTCCGAGTAGCCCTGGCACCAGATCTCCTCGGCGCTCAGAATGCGCGGCAGATAGCGCCGCTTCTGTTCCTCGCTGCCAAACCTCATCAGCGTTGGGCCGACCATCTGGATGCCCATCATGCCGATGAGGCCCGGTGCGCGTGCCACCAGTAGCTCCTCGTTGACGATCGTCTGCCGCACCACGTCCGCCGCTTGCCCGCCATATTCCTTCGGCCAGCCCATGGCCACGTAGCCGGCGTCGTAGAGCTTGCGTTGCCAGTCTTTCATCGCCCGGAGCCGTTTCGGATCGTTCTGTTCCATCGGCTGCGCATCGCGCTCGCGCACCGGCACGTTGGCCTTGAGCCAGGTGCGCACCTGCCGGCGAAAGCCTTCTTGCTCGGGAGTGAAGGAGAGATCCATGCGGGGTCACCTCGGGGGTTTGATTCGACTAGTCCAGCGGTTTCATTGGCGTATTTTTCTTAATGGATCAATGGGGCGCCGCACATTCTCCAACCCCACGAGCAGCATCATGGCGCTGCGACTTTGACGTGAAGGGGCGGTACAGAAAGACGGTCAGTTCTCGGTGCGCTGAGATGGTGGCGTGGTTACGCAGCGCCGACCCGCGTCCTCACGCCGGATACGTCGCCCGCCGCAGCACCGCCTGCTGCAACGCTGGCGGCACCGAGCCGTTGACGTTCTCCAGCCACAGCCGATCCGGACGTCCGCCGCCGATTTCGCAGCCGCGCGTCAGGACGCGGCAGGACCATGGCGATGCGAGACGTGGGGGATCGTAGCTCTGCACCTCACCGAATTGGCCGGCACCCCAGACGTAGGACACGAACAGGCGATTCATCAAGCTGGAAAGCTGCGGATACGGATCGAACGTCCGCGCCCGCCACGGCGTTGCCTGCTCGCTGACTTCCAGGAGATAGGCAAAGCTGGCGAGGTCGTGATCGACGATATTCTCTGAAGCGATGATCAGGCCGACATCCGGTACGGCGACGTGGCCGCTGTCCGGCCCGAAGGAGGTCTGGACCTGCGTGCCGACGGAAAGCACGAGGCGCAGGCGCTCGCGGATCTCACGCGCACCGTTGATGTCGGCGCACTTTTCCAGGAACGTCGCGCCATCGCGGTGCAGCTCCAGGCGGCTGTCCTCACGCAACCAGCCGACGGCGCCCTTGAGCCCGAGCGTCGACCCGGCAAGCGCGTGCTTGCTGACACGCGGCAAGTAGATGATGTGGTCGACCTCGCGCACGATGCTCGGGAGAAAGATCTCCTTCGTGAAATGACTGCCGGCTGCAGGCGCGGCGGCGAAGTACGCCTCGTAGCCGGCTTCCTCGAAGCAGGCGACGGTAGCATGGCCCGCAACGGCCGCTGGTTCGAGGCCATTGCTGCGGAAGTTGGCGCGTGTCGAGCCGCGCCCGCCACTGCGCGTGTGGTGAACGAACTGCACGCCGGATTGATCGCCGACGTACACCTGCGCACCGCGCTCACGCAGCAGATCAGCCATCACCGTGACTGCGGTGGGATGCGTGGTTGCCGGATATGGATTGGGGGAGTTGCACACCACCTTCAACAACACCCGGTCGCGCGGCGCCAACCACGAGAAGTCCGTCGCCGCCAGCGCCGTCTCGCGAATGGCGCGGTCCAGCACGGCAGCCGCCGCCGCGCTCGGAACCCCGGCGATGGCCACACGCGTTGCCGGTCGCACGGCGAGCGGCGGCTGAGATTCAACCGTGGCAGATGCGGTTCTTGCAGCCGCGAGTGCAGCCACCGTTGCACCGGCGGCCAGCGTCCCCGTCGTCTGCAAGAAACCGCGGCGCGTTACACCATGTCGCGCGCATCCAATGTTCTCGGTGCCCGGCGCGATCATCAACAGTGCCCTCCAAGCTGTCGGTCACTCTACTCGCCGACTCGCCACCCTGACAAGCCCCGCGCTCCGCGTGCGGCGCTGCTCAGTGATTCTGTCCGCCCCCTTGGGCGTGTGAGATCTGCGTGTTTCGCATTTTGGATTCCGATCACCGGGAAACAGTTTGCGCCGACGAGAAGTCTAGACCGACCGAAGCGCCGGTCAACGCCACCTTTTCTCCCTTGCCGCTGTTGGCACGCATTCCGCTTCGACATGAATCGCACGATCGCTCTGATGAGAAGGTGCGGGATGAGTGTCAGGCTTCGAACAGGCATGCGGGATGGCGTTGCGGCTTTGCGCCATTGCAAGCTCGATCGTGGCCTCCCTGCAAACGTCAACGACAACTCTGGCAGAGCGATCGCGAGTGCTCGTCTCACAGGTCATGGACGAAGCCCGGCACGTCGAG
>CAZTDK010000881.1:0-2875 GCA_964611965.1 uncultured Binatia bacterium (SeqCode)
GCGCATCATCGAGGTGATCCTGCGTGAGACCCAGCGCATCATCAAAATGGATCGCGGCCATCTGATCGTCGAGACGGGCCCCGGATGGGTCTGCGCCAATGCGGGCGTCGACGAGTCAAACAGCCTGGGACCGGATATCGTGATCCTGCTGCCGCAAGATCCCGACGCCTCCGCGCAAGCGCTGCGCACGGCGCTGCGCACGGCGACCGGCCCCGAGGTTGCCATTCTGATCACCGACACTTTCGGCCGCCCCTGGCGCGAGGGCCTCGTCGACTTCGCCCTCGGCCTCGCCGGCATGGAGGCGCAGCTCGACCTGCGCGGCGAGCGCGACCTCAATGGCCGCGAGCTGCATCATACCGTCATGGCCCAAGCGGACGCGTTGGCCGCCGCCGCCGGCTTGCTGATGCGCAAAGGCGCCGGCATCCCCGCTGTCCTCATCCGCGGCTACGCGTTCACGCCCGCAGCGGGGGACGCCAAGGCCCTCATCAGGAAGCGGGAGTTTGATTTGTTTCGCTAGGCCTGCGGCCAGCGTCTTTTCTATGGTCCGCTCCCCCCTTCGGGGAGCCTCAGGACAGGATTGGTCGCTAGGGGCTGCTACGCTCGACAATCCTGGCATTCGTTTCGACGCTGCGTTTCCCGCAGCAGCGCACCTCCACAACAACTCTACTTCGCGGCCAGCTCAGCGAGTTCGCTGAGCACTCGCCAGTTACAGCCGCTACACCAGATATCGCCGGTGGCTCGCCGGCCGCGATAGAGATGATGATAGATGATTCCCTTGGCGTACAGGTCGCGGTTGATGAAGTCGAAGATGCGCAGCGCACGCGCGCGATAGGCGGGCTGCTGCGTGGCCTCTGACAATCGCAACAGCGCCAACGCGGCATAACTGTTGGTGGAGAGGGACTCATACGCGTTCTCGCCCATCTGCTCGGAGCTGGCGAAATAGCCGCCCCGTTGATCATCCCACAAGACATCCAAGCCATGCGCCACTTCCTCGGCTCGTGCCAGGTACGCCGCGTCAGCCGTGACGTGCTGCGCTTCGACAAGATCGATGATCATCATCGCGTTCGGCAGCAGCGCAACGGCGGCGCTGCCATCGCGCGACCGGTAGATATGCCGCGGCGCATCCCAGGCCGCGCGATCGGCACCGTCCAGCAATCCGCGGCCAACCTGTAACGGGTGGAGCACGCCCGCGATCGCCTCGTCAGGGAAGCGTTCGGCATAGCGCAATTGCGGCGCTGCGACCTGTGCACCGATGACCGTCGGTCCGTAATCGAAGCCGCCGCGATTGGTGAACTTGTCGAGCCAATCGAAGTAGTCGCCGTCGAAGAACGCCAGCGTGCCCGACAAGAACAAGTAGCGGCGCAACGACCGGTGCGCCGCCGCTGCACCCGAATCATCGACGCGCAGCGCTGCCGCCAAGAGCGCATCGGCGCCAAACGAGATCTCGTCGAAATTGCGCGGCCGTGGCCACGACAGCAGGTGCTCCTGGCGCTCAATGATCGGCGCAGCCATCGCCGCGCCGCCGCCACTGAGCAGTACCTGAGTGGCGTAGCCGGGCGCGTCACCATAGTCGTACGCCACGTCACCAGCGGCTTGCGGCACGTGCTGGGTCAGCGTGCCCAGGACAGCGTCGAACATCTCGCGGTAGCGAAAGTCCGCCCGACGTAGACGATCCGCCATTTGCGCCACCGCCAGCGGCGATGCCCCCCCAGCCTCGCGTCCAATCCACATGGGCCGCCGGCCCAAGAGGTTTTCGAAGGGCTGTGTCGCCAGGCTATCGGCAAGTACCACGAGGTAGGCAATGTGCGCACCGAGCGCACCGTCTTGCGCCACCGCCGCGGCGGCACCGTTGGTCAGCCAATGCAGTATCCGCAAGGCATGGTCGCGATATTGGGCTTCGCCGGTATCCTTGAACAACAGCAGCAACGCCCCGGCGAGGTAGACGTTGGCGCGGGGATCCTTCTCCGTTCGGGCGGCGCTCGAATAGTAGCTCCCATCGTCCGCGCGCAGCCCGTTCACCGCACTGGCCGCGGCCATGGCAGCTGACTCGTACTTCACCAGCTCTTCGTTCTCGTACGCCTTCACCAATGCGTAGATCGCCAGTGCATTCGGCCACAACGTCAGCTGCTCGTCGCGCGGATCGCGGCGCCAGCCCTTGCCGTCCGGCAACACGCCACGGACCAGCAATTGATCGACGATGCGGACGCCGTCGCGCCCCCAGGGTTCGGCGCCCGGATCGCCGAGGTCCCAATAGTCCGGATAGAGCATTTCCAGGTACGCAAGCCAGGCGCCGGCACCGATGCTGCCCCAGCCGTTGAGACCGGGCCCACCGGTAAACGTGTCGAGGTCGCTGGTGGCGTGCTCGATGGCGCGCAGGTTGCGACTCACCGCCGTCTTCAATGCCGGGGTATCGGCAAACGGCACACGGCTCTTGGCCGCATAGAGGCCGAGCGTACGGAACATCAGCACCGGTGCAGTTCCGTCGGCGGTGAGCGGCCCGGCCAGGTCGACCACGGTGTCCGTCGCCACGCTTTGATCCAGATGTGCGAAGATCAGCGCCGGTCCCCACGCTGCCAGGTCGCCGTCGGCACTCTTCCAAGCCGGCGTGGTCGTCGCCGCCAGCTTGCGTGCGTCAGTCAGGAGGTCCTCGAACGGCGCCGCGGGGGAATCGGACGCAAGCTGGCGTTGCACCAGGGTGATGGTTTGATCGGCGTGCGATTGATTGGCGAGAAACAGCGGGAGCCATGCAACATAAAACGTAAACCGTAAAACGTAATTCCGGATTTCGCTTCGGTTCTTCTTACGTTTCACGTTTCACGTTTTACTCTTCAGCCGACCTACTGCTTCCAAGTGTCCTTGATGTATTGCGCCGTCC
>CAZTDK010000882.1:0-2873 GCA_964611965.1 uncultured Binatia bacterium (SeqCode)
GAGCGCGGCGTGGCTCGCGCGCCATACACGGAGTCGCTGCGGCGACTGGCGGAGTCGAGTGCCCGGACGCTGTCGTCACCCACGTGGAGCGACAGCGCTTGCTGCACAAACGGCAGCGTCCACCCGAGATCGGAGCCGAGCCGATCGACTTCGCCGGCGATCTTGGCGGTGGCGCTGGCCGCGTCATCCTGGTCGTCGATGCCCAGGTGACCGCGCATCGCATCGATGACGGGGAGCAGCGGCGTGGTCGTGCCGTAGGCCGCGCAGCGGCCCTCCACCCAGCGGTGCGCTTGATTGGCAAGCTGGCTGCGGAATTCGGCCAGCAGCCGCGACTTGCCGATGCCGGCGTCACCGGCGATGAAGACCACCTGCCCTTGTTCGCCCGCCGCCCGCGCGAAGGCATCACGCAACAGATCGATTTCGCGTTCCCGCCCGACAAATCGCGTCAGGGCGCCTTCGCCGGCCACGGTCTCCGGCAGCGCCCGCGAGTGCAGCCGCACCACCGCGTGTGCGGTCAAACGGTCGGCGTCGCTGGGACCCAGCTGCAAGCTCCGCGGGGACAGCTCGCAGCTGCGCTCGACGCGGCGCGCCGCTTGCGGCGACAGCAGCACTTCACCGGCGCCGGCATGGCCGAGCAGGCGCTCCGCGAGCGCCAGGGTATCGCCGATGGGAAACAAGCGGGCCACCGGATCGGCGGCCGCGATGTCGATGCGGACGTCGCCGACGTGCACCGCCGCCCGCAGGTCCGGACCACGCCAGGCGGCTTGGGCCACGGCGCGTTGGATCGCCAGCGCGGCCTGCACGGCGCGTTGCGGCGTTTGTTCGAGACCGCGCGGCACGCCGAACACGGCGGTGGCCCGCGACGGCGAGCGCTCGTGGAAGACGCCGCCGAAGCCCTCGACGCGCTCGGCGATCGCCCGATCCCAACGCAGCGCTTCGGTCCACGGATCGAGGCCGCGCGCGTCGTCCGCGGCATCCTGAAATGCCAGCGAGATCACCAACACCGCGGCCGGCTTCTGCTCCCAGGTCGGCTGCGCCGATGCGACCACGGCGGGCAGCGGCGCCGGCCGCTCCGACTGGTCCGCCCGTGGCGCCGGTATTGGCGGAGGGTCGTCCGTGTTGCGCGCGATATCGAGGCGACGCATCCGATAACGCAAGGCGTTGCGCCCGATGCCGAGCGCGCGCGCGGCGCGGGCAACGTTGCCGCCGCACTGAGCGAGCGCGCGCTGAATGCGTGCCGCTTCTTCGGGCAGGTCCGTGGTATCCGCGAGGATTGCACCGCTGGGCGCGGGCGACGGCGCGATCGCGGTTCCACCCAGGTCTTGCAGCGCCGCCTCATCAAGTTCTTCGGCGGAGCTGAGCAGGGTGACGCGCTCCATCACGTGACCGAGCTCGCGCACGTTGCCCGGCCACGTGTAGGCCGAGAGATATGCCTTGCCGCTGTCGCTCAACCGCTTGGGTGACAGGCCGTGTGCCTCGGCGTACCAGCGCAAGAAATGTTCGGCCAGCCGCACGACGTCATCCTGACGCTCGCGCAGCGGCGGAATGTTCATGATCAAGACGGCGAGGCGGTGATACAGGTCGGTGCGGAAGTTGCCTGCTTCGGCCAACGCCCGCAGATCGCGCTGCGTCGCGGCGACCAGTTTGACATCGACGTCGCGGGCTGCCACGGCGCCCAGACGGCGAACCCGTTTCTCTTCGATTGCCTTCAAGACTTTGCTCTGCACCGGCGCCGACAGTGAATCGACCTCGTCGAGGAACAACGTTCCCCCCGAGGCCGCTTCGAAAAGACCCGGCTTCATTCGCTTGGCATCGGTGAACGCCCCCGCTTCGAAACCGAACAGCTCCGCTTCGAGCATCGCCTCGGGAATTGCCGCGCAATTGACGTCGACGAAGGGACCGCCGGCGCGCGGGCCGCTATCGTGGATGACGCGTGCGACCAAGCCCTTCCCGGTGCCCGTCTCTCCTTGCAGCAGCACGGTGGGAACGTGCACGTTACCGGGCGCGTCAAAGGAGGCCAGGCGCCGGATCTGCGCGCGGAGCGCCTCGATCAGTGGCGCGTTGCCAAGAATGCTCTCGGTTGCGTGCAGCGTCTGCGACATTGGTGACCCAATTGAAATAGACCAGTGGCCGAGGAAGGGCCAGAGGTTGAACCATTTTTGGCCCAAGAACCAGACCGTTCGGCCTGGTTGTTTCGCATCGTTTTGAATGACGGCTCGCACCGGGCTGGCACGTCGCCTGCGTTACCGACGATCATCTCATCATCAGAGGAGGAAGGCATGATCGAGGGAACGACGATTGACGAGGCGAAGCTGAACGGGTTCGTCAACAAGGCGCTCGGCGACATTGGTGCGGCTCTGACGGCCTCGCTGGTAGTGGTCGGGGACAAGCTCGGCTTGTACCGAGCAATGGCACAGGCGGGGCCGCTGACTCCGGCCGAGTTGGCCGACCGCACCGGTACGACCGAACGCAGCGTGCGCGAATGGCTGGCGGCACAGGCGGCGGCCGAATACGTCGAGTACGACGCCAGCGCGGGCCGCTATTCGCTGCCAGCTGAGCACGCGATTGCTCTCGCCGACGAGCAAAGTCCGGCTTGCGTGCTGGGTGGTTTCCAGGCCATGACCGCGGCGATGCGGTCGGCGCCAAAGGTCACCGAGGCCTTCCGCAATGGGTGCGGCCTCGGCTGGCACGAGCACGATCCGGAGTTGTTCGAAGGCGTCGAGCGCTTCTTTCGTCCGGGGTACAATGCGAATCTGGTGAGCAGCTGGATTCCGGCACTCGAGGGCGTGCAGGCCAAGCTCACCGCGGGCGGTCATGTTGCCGACATCGGCTGCGGCCACGGCGCCTCGACCATCCTGATGGCCAAGGCCTTT
>CAZTDK010000883.1:0-2873 GCA_964611965.1 uncultured Binatia bacterium (SeqCode)
CAATTGGACCCCAAATTGGACCCCGAAGGCGCTGAGGGGTTGGAAACTCCTGATGCTGTTGACGAAAACAAATGCCGGGGACGGGGATCGAACCCGTACGGGGGAAACCCCCACAGGATTTTAAGTCCCTTGATGATCATGGTAACTAGCTGATTCCATTGGACCTTTTTTCTAGAAATGTGGAAGTGTGTAAGTCACTGTGTAAGTCCCACGGATTCCCTTTAGTTTCAAGGTCTTCTGGGAAATCGACTCCGGAATCTGCTCCAAAGTCCAGGAATCACACGCGTAAAGTATCACTTTATGATACTTTCAGCATGTGAAAACGGAATTTCGCCATGCCAGAGACTACATCGGGAAACTTGTCGCAAGCGGGCGCTATCACTTCGCCTCTGGTGATGCGCAAGCGGCGCTTGGCGTCTCCGCTGTCGCCGGCAAGCTCGCACTGAATCGTCTTGCAAAGCAAAAGGTCATCGCTTCTCCGTCAAGGGGCTTTCATGTCATCGTCCCGCCGGAATATCAATCGCTCCGTTGTCTCCCTGCAGACCAGTTTATCCCGGCGCTGATGGAGCACCTCGATCTGTCTTACTACGCGGGCCTGCTGTCGGCCGCACAGTACCATGGCGCCGCCCATCAGCGTCCGCAGGAATTCCAGGTCTTTCTCGCGAAGAACCGACGGTCAATCCAGTGTGGCGTCGTGCGCGTAGCGTTCATGGCCCGGAAACGCATCGCAGACGTGCCCGTTCAGAGTTTCAATACGCCGCGGGGCACGGTCCTGGTGTCATCGCCGGAGGCAACGGCGCTAGATCTCGTCGGTTATGCGGATCACGCGGGTGGGCTTGGTCAGGTGGCAACTATTCTGTCTGAGTTGGCGGAGCGCCTAGACCCCGAGAAGCTCGTCGTCGTTGCCGAGACGGCGCCCGTGCCTTGGGCACAGCGTCTTGGATACCTGCTGGAGCATCTCCGCTTTGGCGCTAAGACAGCGGGTCTCAAAGAGTACGTGCGGGAACACGCACACCAGTCGACGCTGCTCGTACCGAAGGCGTCATGCAAGCGTTCGTACCGCAACAAAGGCTGGAAGCTCTATGTCAACGCCAAGATCGAGGCGAAGCCGTGATCCGTGCCCTATTGCGGCGATCAATGGGCCTATTCCTATGGTTTTTCCAGAAGGCCGGCGGCCGACTTCAAGAACGATGACGGGCTCCCGCATGAAATCCTTGCCGTGACCAGGCGGATGGGTTCTTCTGGAGGAATAAGACGACCATGACAACGATGGCGATGAAGATGCTGATGAAATGGAAGACCAGGAAGAGGATCAGTGGGAGGCATGGTGGCAGAGTGGGTTTCTTGCGGTAGCAGTTTTATTAAGGCGGATGTCATCCGTTGGAACGAAGGCGTTTGGCAACAACCCCGGCGCAAGCGTGGCCGCGTCCTGAATATCGGCGACTGGGTCCTGATTGCCGAAGTGATCCGGGATGACGGAGGCTGGGTGGATCTTCTGATTCGCGATTGTACCATCACGAGTGAAAAACCCGGCCGCAAAGTTCTGCCTCTGGCGAAGAACCTGGAGATCCGTCGGAAAAGGCACACGATCGAAAAGGGCAAGCCCGAGAGGCTTCTCTGGACTGATGAAACTGTCCGCGCTTTGCTTGTCAGCAGGCCCCTGGCAGCGGATAATCCGCGCGCGTTCGAAGAGGATATTCATGAATGAGTCAGTCTCGGCCTTGGGGATGGCCGGAGTGCCACACACACGAAGGCCATCCGAATCCCGAGGCGCGTAGACCTCGGACGCGCGGAAACTGACGCGGAATATCGACGCCGGCACGAAGACATTTTCACGTTCTCGACGTAAAAGGACAGCGCTAATCAAAGGAGGGTTTTGTGGCGGAACCTGAAGAGGATGGTCTGGTGAAATGCGTGAAGAGCCTGCTGGCAGACAAGCAGGCGATGGCGGCAAGGGAAAAGAAATTGATTGAAGACCTGAATGCCGCGCTGGGGCAGATGGGCTACCGGGTGGTGTCAACAAAAGCCACGGGCGCGGATACACCAAAGAAACCGGGAAGGCCGCCGGGCTCCGGGAAGGGGCAAGGTTCGAAGGCGGCGCCGACGTCGTGAGGGACAACCTGAGATGCGGCTGGCAACAGCGAAGTGATGGTGTGGCCAGTCAGAGCATAGGCAACGACTGATCACGGCAGCGCAATTTTGCTTAGGCAAGGCGCTGGGAGCAAATGCAAATGGAACACATCCTGACACTAATCTGGAGCAATAGGGAGTGGATTTTTTCCGGCGTTGGGGTGTTCGCGGTATCCGGAGTTGTAATGGCCGTTCACCGATTATTTTTTTCGCGACCGTATTCGCCCGCTGCCAACGTTACGTCCGCGAAAACTTCAAATGATCGCGGGCATCGCTTTGCTTTTGCCGACGGCATCACGGCATACGCAAAGCTGCGCGTCTCGTACACGGTGAAGGACATCTTCTCGTTTCTCCAACATTTCAAGGATCATGCAGCGTGCGTGAAAGCGTTTACGCCACTGCTCCATGCGAGAGCATGCTATCTCCTGGAGCCTTACTCGTTCGATGAAGCAAAGCTGCATAGGAGGGAGGCTGAGCTCCGCCTTCTGGAGGAATTGAGACATGAATTCTCCAAGGTTGGCTTGCAGCTTGATCGCATAACAATTGGAAGCTTGGTCCGCGAAGCGGTGAAAACCAGCTCAATACCAATAACTCCGTTGTCATATAGCTTATGCTTCGACGTCGGGAGGCCAGGTGGTCTCCTAAGACTTGCAGATGGGACCGGGGCGAGGATGGATCTCCAGCTCATGTGTCGCATCGTGAATCCCTATCAGGCGGTATTTGGGACAAGCGGCAGCCACTTC
>CAZTDK010000884.1:0-2872 GCA_964611965.1 uncultured Binatia bacterium (SeqCode)
TTGTTCGATCGCGAGCAACAGCACCATCAATTGATTGAGCCCGCCACTCGGGTATGGGGCGTCGGCGTCCGCTTCGGACAGCGTTTGGCCACTGTCCGCGTCAATCAGGATCGTGCTTGGCGCGAGCGCTGGCGCCGATTCCACACGAGTTGCAGACACCGGCGACCCCTGAAGTAGAACGCCGAGACTGCTGAAGACAACCCACCACCGCCACCACATGGTGACGCTTTTATCATATTAGATGGAGCTTGTCAGGAAGTGTGCCGTGCGCTCCGCGGCGTCACGGCAAAGGCGCGACCTGCAGATTCGCGGCGACTCGGAAACCTCGAATGCGCATGGCGCCAGCGTATGATTGGGCTCGCCAGCTTCGAGCCGGTTTCGGATTTCGAGTTTGAACGTTCCAGTTTCCGCGAAGCAACTCAGCCGCCGACCCGGCGCAGTCGACGCCCCGGTTTCGCAACCTTGGTCCGAAAACGACCCACTTGATGTTCAAGCAGCCGATCGGCGCGCTCAAGCAGGGCATGGTTGGTGGTGTGCTTCTCGATCATATAGCTGAGGTCGCCGAGGTCGTGGATCAGCGACTGCACTGCGCGCTCGCGCTCCGCCTCACCCTTGAGAGCTTGCAGCAGATCCAGAACGACATCTTCGATCTCGGAGCTTTCGATCTCGATGGCGATCTCAAAGGCCCGCTCGACGCTCACGCCGCGACTGGCTTCGGCTTCAAAGGCCGCCAACAGCCGACGCAAATGCTGGACACGAGCCGGTGTCAGCGCTGTTGCCGTTCGCAGCTTGCGCTTGGAGGCGCTTTCGAACAACCCGCCGACCAGCGCCAGCGCCCCGAAGTGTCGCGACTCGTGCTGCGCCATATCGAACCAAAATGCGCGCAGCTCGTCACGTTCGCTGAACCGGCTCTCGAACGCACAGTAGAGATACATGGTGCGGCGCTCGAGCTCCATCGCCGCGTCAATGAGGCGGCGCAGCGCCGCCGGCGAATATTGCTGAACCGCCATTGCTGAACGACGCGTCCCGAACATCACGCGCACGACGAAGTCGTGCGCGTGTCAGGCCCAAGCCCAGCGCAGCCAGGACGATGGGTCAGCGCTCGCGCCGCCCGTATCCGCCGCGGCCGCCACCACCACCACCGCCGCCACCGCCACCGCCGCCACCGCCGGAGCGCGGCGGGCGCGGCGCTTGGGGACGCGCCTCGTTCACCACGATTTCCCGACTCTCCATGCTGTGGCCATTGAACATCTGGATCGCCTTCTCGGCGTCGTCAGGCGAGCTCATCTCGACGAACCCAAAGCCGCGCGACTGCCCGGAAAACTTGTCCCGAATGATGTTGACTGACTCGACTGCGCCGGCCTGTTGAAAAAGGGACTGCAGATCCTCTTCCCGAACTTTAAAGGGGAGGTTGCCTACGTACAACTTCGTCGCCATGCACTCGCCTCCTTGATCTCAAGCGTCCGTCCCCTGCAACCGGTCAGCGCATACGCAGGCGCGCCCGCGGTCTTGGGAAATCTGGGGCAGGACTCTACTGCCGGACATGCTTGCGAGTCAATGGAAATCTGCGGGGAATTTGCGACGCCGCAATAAATCGACAGGTGCCTGACAAAAGATTACGAGCGGCGGACTTCCCATCGCGGACTGCGGACGCCCGGCGCTTGGATCACCTGTTCAGGCAGTCCTACAGCGCCCTGATGGGGAGGACAACGCTCTGTAATCCGGCAAACTGCAAACGACGCTGTAGGGTCAGGGCCGCCTGGTTGTGCAACAAACGTGTCAGGAAGGTCTCTTCGGCGAAAATCAATTTGCCGGAGAAAAAGACGGCTTTCGGAAATTCCTTGCCTGTCTGCAGACACAGGTCCACCAACAGATCGATGGTCTCGGTACCTAGCTTGAAGCGATAATCGGCACGCAACCCCTGCGCCTGGACAAAGGCGACATATTTCTTGAGGCATTCCTCCGTGGTCTGCTTGAGGTGCTCCACCTCGTCAACACCCTTGAATCGACTGGAATCGATTACGCCGACCGAAATGAAGAGGAATTGTTTGAAGTGGTCGGCAAACAAGCGCGGAATGGACAAGAAAGAGTGAATGCCCAGCCCGTTGTAGCCGGTGACCAGCAACACGGCGGTCGGCAGCTTGGGATCGCACTGCACCGGCAGTTCTTTCGGCGGCACCGCCGGCACCGCCGTGAGAATCGTGTCCAGACGTTCCAACGACTGCGTCACATGGTCGTAGTGCCGCCGAATCCACAGACAGGTGACAATCAGCGCCGAGGTGATCACGGTCGTCACCCAACCACCTTCAGTGAACTTCATCGACACCGTCACCACCAGGATCGCACTGGTCAGCACCAGGCCGATCCCGTTGATGGCCAGCCGGCGCAGCCACAGCCGCTCCTGGCGGCGCACCTGCCACCAGTGCATGCACATCCCGAGTTGCGAGAGCGAAAAGGTGAGAAACACGTTGATGCTGTAGAGCACGACAAGAAGCCGGACGGCGCCTTCGGTGTAGAAGAGAATGGCCAGCGCTGCCGCCCCCATCATCAGCGTCCCGTTTTTTGTAACCAGGCGATCGCTGAGTTGGTAAAAACGGTGCGGCACCCAGGAATCGACCGCCATGCTGGCCAGAACGCGCGGCCCGTCGAGGAAGCCGGTCTGCGCGGCCACAAACAGCAACGCCCCCTCAAAAAGCAAAGTGATGAGCAGGAATGCGTTGCCGATCGGCACCCCACCGATCTGCCAGTTGCCCGCCAACCGCTCGATCAGCACCGCGTTCAACGTCCGCCCCGGCAGGTGAATCACGTCGATCAACAAGTAGCACAGCAAGATGCCGCCGGCGGTGAATGCGAGGGAAACCGACATATAAAG
>CAZTDK010000885.1:0-2868 GCA_964611965.1 uncultured Binatia bacterium (SeqCode)
CGGCTTCGCGGGCATCGACTCGCAAGGGCTCGAAGGGGTGGAGCTGTCGTATGATCGCGACCTGCGCGGGGTTGCCGGCTCGCTGCGCGTGGAGCGCGATGCACGCGGCCGTCACATTGATTCTGACGGAGCATCCCAGCCAGCTCCCCACCATGGCGCCCGTGTAGAGCTCACCCTCGATGCCACCCTTCAGCAAGTCACCGAAGACGAGCTCAATGCCGCCGTCGTTGCCCGGCAGGCTGCCGCCGGCGTCGCGATCGTCATGGATCCTTCCACCGGAGAAATTCTTGCGCTGGCCAATGTGCCGCGGTTTGATCCGAATCATGTCGGTCAGTTCACCGCCGATCACTGGCGCAACCGGGTGACGGCTGATACGTATGAGCCCGGTTCCACGTTCAAGGGTGTCCTGGCAGCCGCGGCTATCGAGGCGGGAGTCGTGCACCCAGATGACCGGATCTTCTGTGAGAACGGCAGCTTTACCGTCGGCAAGCGCGTCGTTCACGACCATGAGCCCTATGGTTGGTTGAGTTTTGCCGACGTCATCAAGCATTCGAGCAATATCGGGGCTGCCAAAGTTGGTGAACGTCTTGGGGCTGCCAAGCTCAGTGCCGCGATTCAGGCATTTGGGTTCGGTGCCCTGACGCAGGTCGACTTGCCCGGCGAGGTGCCCGGACTTGTGCGTCGTGCGGACAAGTGGGCACGCATCAATTTGGTGACCACGAGCTTCGGGCAGGGGATCTCCGTCACGCCGCTCCAGCTCCTCCGCGCCTATGCGGCGATTGCCAACGGGGGCAAGCTCATGCGGCCGTATATCGTGCGTCGTATTGTTGCGCCCGACGGATCGGTACTCCACGAAAACCAACCGCAAGTCATCGGAGAACCCATCTCCGCAGGCACCGCCGCGATCGTGTCCAATATGCTGCGCGGTGTGGTGGAGGGTGGTACCGGTACTCAGGCGCAGATCGAGGGGATTTCCGTCGCCGGGAAGACCGGGACGGCGCAAAAGGTCGACGGCAAGACCGGTCGTTACTCCGCTCGCGCGCGCATGTCATCGTTTGTGGGGTTCTTCCCTGTCGACGCCCCACGCTTCGCAATCCTCGTGGTAATCGACAGCCCGCGTACGGCAACATATGGCGGCCTCGTCGCCGCACCGGTTTTCCGCCGGATCGGCGAGTATGCGGTCGACCGTCTCGGGCTGCGTGTCGCCTCGGTGCCGGCCGCCACACAGGAACACCCCATCGCAAAGGTGCAGCTGGCTGGGTGGAGTGTGGCCGATGGCAAGCGCGGCATGCCGAGTTTCATCGGTCTGAGTATGCGCGAAGCGCTCGTGCAAGCGGCGCGCGCTGGCTGGGAGGTGCACACGCAAGGAGATGGCTTTGTCGTCGCCCAAGATCCGCCTCCGGGCGCGGAAGCGACACAACAGGGGAAACGGCTCGATCTGCGATTTGGCTCAGTAGCGGGCTGACGCTATGAGAGTGGCGGTACGCAGACCTCACACAGATTCTCTTTCCATGAGCTGGTCGCTGCAAGAGGTGCTCACTGCCACTGCCGGTGTCACGGACGCGGATGTCACGCCGGCACGCGGCGCCGACGCGGGGCTCACGCGCGCCACAACGTTCGCGGCGATTTCCACGGATTCGCGGCACGTCCCGCCCGGAGCGCTGTTCGTCGCGCTCTGCGGAACGCAGCACGATGGCCACGCTTTTGTCGCCGAGGCGCTGCGCTGTGGTGCCACCGCGGCGCTCGTCGAGCATCTCATCGAGGGCGTGGAGGGCGTGCGGCTGATCCGGGTTGCCGATACCTTGCGGGCGCTGGGCGACCTCGCGGCATGGAGACGGCGCCAGCATCCGGTACGTGTAGTCGCGATTACTGGAAGCAACGGCAAAACAACCACGAAGGAGCTGATTGCCGCGATCTGCGCGACGGCTGAATTCCCGGCGCCGCGCCCGCGCTTTCTCAAGACTGAAGGCAACTACAACAACCTGATCGGCTTGCCGCTGACGCTGTTGGAGCTGCAGGGCGATGAGGCCGTTGCGGTGCTGGAAATGGGGATGAACCGACCCGGAGAAATTGCACGGCTCACCGAGATCGCACGTCCCGACTACGCGCTGATTACCAACGTCGGCCCGGCTCACCTCGAAGGTGTCGGCGGTACACTCGCGGGTGTCGCCGCGGCGAAAGGCGAGCTGTTCAGCGGCCTCTCACCCGAGGCGGTCATCGCCGTGAACCTCGATGACGCATGGGTCCGACGTCTCGCGGCTCCGTTTCGGGGTCGGAAGGTGACTTTCGGGAACGATGGTGACGTACGCGCCGGTGCAGTGGTTGATCTCGGGACCGATGGTGTGGCGTTCGATCTCCGCATCGGTGCACAGGTTGCCAAGATTCGCCTGCGCTGTATTGGCGCGCACAACGTGATGAACGCCCTCGCGGCCGCCGCCGTCGGCCACGCCATGGGACTGCCGCTGGATGTCATCGTCCGCGGCCTTAGCAATGCGACCCCGCCGTCGCAGCGGATGCAGATCATCCGGCTGGCGAACGGTGTCACGGTGATCAACGATGCGTACAATGCAAACCCGTCCAGCGTAGAGGCTGCCCTGGAGGCGCTCCGGCGCCTGCCCGGGCGGCCGGTGGTGGTGTTGGGAGACATGAGGGAGCTGGGCGACGAGAGCCGGCGCGCGCACTGCACGATCGGTGCGCGCGCCGCGTCTCTCGGCGTGCACCAACTGTTCCTGCTTGGGACGCACGCGGAAGCCGTGGCGGCGGGAGCGCGGGACGGCGGCATGGCGGCAGATGCGATTCACGTCGGCGCGTCGCATGCCGAGCTGGCGGCGGCGGTGGTGGCTCAGTGGCAGCCGGGTGACTGCGTGC
>CAZTDK010000886.1:0-2868 GCA_964611965.1 uncultured Binatia bacterium (SeqCode)
CAACGTGTAGCGGAGAATTTCGCCGATGGAGCCGCTGAGCGGTCCGAGATCGGTGTCGACGCCTGGCGGGAGCTCCGTGACGTGCAGGCGTTCGAGGATCTGCTGGCGCGCAAAGTAGTCGTCGGTACCGTCTTGGAAGATGGCGCGCACGACCGAGAGGCCGAAGATCGACGTCGAACGCACCGCAGTCAGCCGCGGCGTGCCGTTGAGCTCGTTTTCGATGGGAATGGTGACGAACTTCTCGACCTCTTCCGCCGCATGGCCGGGGAACAGCGATACGACCTGCACCTGAACGTCGGAGAGCTCCGGGTAGGCTTCGATCGGCAACCGCTCGAAGGCGACCAAACCCCAGGCCACCAGCATGATGGTGAGCGCCACCACGACGAGGCGCTGCTCGAGAGAGAAAGCAATGAGACGGTTGATCATCGGGCCTGCGGCCGGCGCCTTTTCATGGTCCGCTCCCCGTTGGGTCGCTGCGGACTGCCAAGTTCGGCAAACCGCTCAGCTTGTGGCTTGGCGATCCGCTTCAGCCTTCAGCAGAATGGAGCCTACGGTCACCACCTGGTCCTGCGGCGACAGGCCCCCAAGAATGGCGACCCGATCGTTCGTCTTGATTCCCAACGTCACCGCGCGACGCATGAAGCGATTGCCGTCGACTCCGGTGAAGACGTAGGCTTGGCCCGAGCCCTCGCCATGCACGGCGGTCATGGGCACGCTCAGCACCGTCGTGTTGTCGTTGGTGTGCACCGTTGCGGTGACAAACATCTCGGGTTTGAGGCGCAGCGCATGGTTGTCGACGGTCAGTCGGACTTTGATGGTGCGGCTGGCGGGATCGACGGTGTCGCCGATGTAGTCGATGCGCCCCCCGAACTCCTCGCCCGGCCACGCGGTTGCCTGGACGCTCACCTCTTGGCCCGCATGGATCAGCGGCAGGTCCTTCTCGTAGATGTCGGCAGTCACCCAGAGGGTATTCAGATCGCTGATGACGAAGAGCCGTTGCGGCGCGTCGCCGCCCACCATTTGCCCGAGGGTCAGCGTTCGCTCCACCACCGTCCCGCTGATCGGGGTGGTGAGGTTGAACTGCGAGCGAACGTGCAGTGCCTCCAGCGGCCCGTCGAGCTGATCCTGCGGCACGCCCAGCGAGAGCAGCCGTTCGCGCGTGCGCCGCAAATCGGCTTTTGCTTTGACAAACTCGTCTTCTGCCTTCTGAAAGTCCTTGGCGGCCATTGCCTTGGCGGCCAACAGATCTTCGGCGAGCTTGTGATTGCGTTCGGCAAGAATCAGATCGGCACGCGCCTTGATGAACTCCGACGACGCCGCGCCAAGATCGGGACTGTCGATGACCGCCAAGGTTTGACCCGCCTCGACGTGCTCGCCGGCATGCGCCGTGACGCTGACGACCCGGCCTGCCAAGGGCGAAGACACGTAGCTCAGGTGCTCCTCGTTGAAGCCGGCCTTGCCGGATGTGCGCACCGCGACTTCCTCGGAGGAGGCGAGCACCGGTTCGATCTGGACTTGGCCGCTGCGCAGAAAATCCTGACTGAGCTCCAAGGTGCCCGCGGCGGGCGCGAGCGCCGTCTTGGTACTGACGCCGTTGCCGCGGCAAGCGGCGCAGGAAAGAGTACACAGCAATATGAACGCAGCGAGTTTCATGTGACCATCCATCAGCACGTCTTGACGATTCTCAACCATCAACGGGAGTGGCACAGTGCAGCGACCCAACGGGGAGCGGACCATAGAAATTACGCCGACCGCAGGTCCCTAGACGACGCACCGCGACTGCATATTCAAAGGCGTTGAGTCCTGAAGCAATGCAGTGGTCATATGATGCGCCTTCCATGTGCGGGCGCGCGCGCGCATGGCCTCCGCGTCGACGCCGAGAGCGTCACAGATGTTGCGGAAGGAGAATACCCACGAGTGGTCGTCCGAGAGGATCCAGGTCTCGGCTTCGCGACAGATCCGGCGACCGCGCGTGGTCCGCGCGTCCAGGTTCTTCTGGTAACAGTCGATCGCGTCGGCAAGGATGGCGACCAGCAGTCGCCGCTCCGGCGTAGTCGCACGACGGGCGTTGCGTGGGCACGCTGCCTCATTGAGGATATCCGGTTCGAACAGGCTCACTGACACCTCCGAGTACAGCCCCCTGCGAGAAGGGACTGAGCAAGGTGCGTTCCATTGGAGAGCCAGCGACCTGAAAGCGCTGCGAGACGCGTGGCCAACGACTTCCCGTCACCTGCCCCTGACCGCCGACGTCTCGGGAAGTTGACAGGTTGTCACTATCCCGCGACAATTCGGGTCTCCTTGAGGCCTCGCATGACCAGTCTTCAGCCGTCCGGATACCGAAACATCCGTGTGTTTCCGCTGACACTCGATGCCACGGGTCAGGCGAGGGGTGGTCGCGGTCCTTCCTCGGTTACTGGTATGGTGGTTGCATCTCGCAGGTGGGCTCAGTGTTAACGCGCATCGTAACCTTCGTTGATGCGTCGGTCGGTCGCCGACTGGCGATCGGTTTGGCGACCACGCTGCTGGCGGGGCTGGCGTTGTGCACCGCGCTGTTTGTGCGCGACGAGCGGCGCGAGATGCAGGAGATTCTTCTGGAGAAAGGGAAGACCGCGATCGATATCACCAGCGTGCGCATCACCCGGGCGATGGAAGCGAACAACGGCGCCAGCCTCGAGGACGAGCTGCGTCCGGTTCTCGAAGATCGCGATTTCGACTACGCATACGTGTTCGATGACACGCACGTCCTGGCGACGGCCAGCGATGACGGGGTGGCCTTCAACCCGCAGACTCCGCGCCCGTTGCTCAGCTCGCTGCGTCCCGGCCATCGAACGCCGCGTGTCGCCGGGGGGTATATGGAGATCGTCATGC
>CAZTDK010000887.1:0-2866 GCA_964611965.1 uncultured Binatia bacterium (SeqCode)
CATGGCCACGTGGATTCTCCGCCACCGGGCCATGGGTCGCGCCGTGTGCATGGTGCATCACGACGGCAAGGGCGACAAGCAACGCGGCATCTCCCGGCGGGAAGATCTACTCGATACTGTGCTGCAGCTGCGGAAACCCAACGACTACCAGGAAAGCGACGGGGCCCGGTTCACTGTGAGCTACCCGAAACACCGAGACTTCCATGGGAAGGATGCTGAACCTTTTGAGGCACGGCTCGTCGGGGACGAAGGCGGCGGGCTCGTCTGGACCGTGAGCGAGGTCGACGACGCCCGCACTCGTCAGGTGGCCGAAATGCTCACCGACGGCCAGACTGTGACGCAGATCTCCAAGGCTCTCAGTATCGGTCGCGCCACCGTGGACCGCCACAAACGTAAGGCGATCGAAATAGGGATCTACGATGAGTGACCCAGCGTTCCTCCCCGAGCGTTCCGCTCCGTCCGCCCTTAGGGCGGCGGAACGGCGGAACACCGGTGCTCCACGCGGAACGGAACAGCGGAACAACCCCGGAACGATGAGCCTGGAAGCCCTTATGGAGCAAGTAATTTCCCGTGCTCACACCGGAACGCCGAGCGGAACAAACGGCGGAACGCGGCCCATTTCACCGTTCCGCACCCCCCGGAACGCTCTGTGTCCACACGTCACCAATTTGGACCTCGCCGCGTGGTATGCCGCGCACCCCGAAGCGGTGTGCGCGCGCTGCTGGCTCAAAGGCCATCCAACACCGGAGGTAGCGCATGACTGAAGCGAAGAGCGGCAATCAGAAGCGCTGGCTCGCGCTCGTGCACCTGTTGGCCGAGCTCGGCGACACCGAGCAAGCCGTTGTGCAGATCGTGGTGGAACGCCTGCGCGAGCGGCAACGGCAGTCCGGCCCGCTCGAGCTCGCGGCCGACCGTAACGACGCCGGCCGCCTCGAGGCGATCACCGACGCCGTGGTGGCCGTCGCCGGCGCGCTGATGCGCGGGCAGCCGTACCCCCTGCCGCCAGATCCGCCGATCCTCGCGCGCGGTGTGGTCAAGTCAGTCAGGCGAAGGCGGGGCCGATGAGCGAATCGGCGTGCATCAGCCTCGCGGAACGCTTCGGTCGGCGCTTCCGCCTCAGCTGGGAAGCGAACGGCGCGACCAAAACCCAGTGGACGCCTGAAGACCGGCCGTGGCTGCTGGAGATCCGCGGGCGGCACGGTGTCGTCTACCCGAAGAACGGCGAGATCCTGCAGGCGATGAGCTACCGGCCGCGGATTGCCCGGCAGCTACGCGCGCTGCCCTGCGTGCTGACGGCTCGCGGTGACGTCGAGACGGTGGTCACGTTCCACGTGGTCGATGCCGAGGCCGTTTTCGCCCTGCTGAAGCCGTATCGCCGCCGGCAGGTGGCCGAGGCCCAACGGCAACGGCTGGCCACGGTCGGGAAGCGCTTCCGATTCAGTGGCCAGCACGGCGTTGAGAGCGCCTTCCCGGCTCTAGAATCGACGAACGCCGCCCCGGACGGGAGACAGGCCGAATGACGGCACCGACAACCCGTCTCGCCCAGCTGATCGCCACGGCAACGGATAATGAGCTGCGGCTCCTGACCGCGATCGCCGAGCGGATGGTCTCGCTCCGCCCCCGGGCGGGTGAACTCGACGCTCCGCTGATCCGGGATGCCACCGGCGACGTCACTGCGGCTTTGCAAGATGCCGTTGACGCCAATCTGAGCGCAACGGCGGCACTGCTCGCGGTCCGGAGACGGCTCACGTGAGCGACGGCGTCCACCTGACCTGCCGGCACTGCGGGCAACGATTCCTTGAGACGGTGGATCTGCTCTTTCACCGCTGCCCGGGGCAGAGCGATGTGCGCGCCCCGCGTACCAGCCGCACACGCCACACGAGACAGTCGCGCCGCCGCACCAAGACTCAACGGGTTTCCGTGTCGAGAAAGGCAACGGGATGAGCGACCGCGCGCCCTCTCT
Source organism: uncultured Binatia bacterium (SeqCode) (assembly GCA_964611965.1). Lineage (GTDB taxonomy): Bacteria > Desulfobacterota > Binatia > HRBIN30 > HRBIN30 > CAZTDK01. The sequence goes on from CAZTDK010000887.1 coordinate 1,964, forward strand.
GTGGGACTCAGAATATTTCAGGCCCCCACGGATCTCAGGAAAAACTCAAGCCCCCCTGTTCCACGGAAAATCATTGCCACGCGGCTTCAGCGCGGCTTCAGCACTCCCGTTCGATCGAGGCAGCACGTCCCGGTACGTTCAAGATCGGGTTCCGGAATCGTGTCGGATCCGGGCCCCGGCCATGACCGCGGGCTTCGAGCTGAGCCGCCGGCCGCCAGAGAGCAGCCCGATGCCTCGTGATCTCGGGCACAGTCTGGGCACAGCGGCGCCGGGAAGCCTTGTGCCGCAAGGCTCTGCGCGCGGCGCGAAGATAGAGAATCTGCAGGGTCTGGGCTGGCCGCGGCTGCTCGACGTCCACCAGGCGGCGGCCTACCTGAACCTGAGCTTCTGGACCTTCCGGGAGCTGCTGAACGCCGGCACCGTTCCCACCGTGCGCGTGCCACGGCCGCAGACGCTGCGTATGCGGGAGCGACGGGCCACGAGCGACACGTTACGCCGGCTGCTGATTGATCGTGCCGACCTCGACGCCCTGGTCGAGCGCTGGAAGGAACCGTGAGTCGATGTCCGTCAGCTACCGACGAGATCGCGGAAGGTCGAGTGAACGGCCGTACGGGTGTGCTTCACGCTCCGCTGTCGCTCGCCGGCGCCGGCGGCCCGGATGGCCTGGATCGTCGGGAACCCCGCGCCCGTTTCCCGCTGCGCGGCGATCTCGAAGTGGTGCCAGTCCTTGGCTCGCTGCGAATAGATCGCCGCGCAGACACTCTTGCAACGAATCGGGGTGCATCCGCAGTCGGCGTCCGATCTTGAGCCACGGAAGCAGCCGGCGCAGGCTTCCCCTCCTCACCGAGCGCTCAGGCACTTCGAGACATGCCGCCACCTCGGCGGGCGTGAGCAACCTTGCCA
>CAZTDK010000888.1:0-2863 GCA_964611965.1 uncultured Binatia bacterium (SeqCode)
GCTGCGCGAAAAGCGTGGCTTTCCCGACGCGCGCCGCGCCAGCGATGGACGCTTCCATGAGCTGTGCGACCGGGTGCTCCCGAACGCCTACCTGGCCCAGCACCCGCAACGGCATTTTCTGTCGCACAAGGCCCAGGGGATCTGGTTCGACTTGTTCCGATTCCTATTCTGCGAGCGCAGAGGGGTGCTGCCGCCGGATGTGGATGTCGTCGATTTTGTCGCCGAGCGCGCGCAGCAGCCGCGCACCAAGGTCGCCGCGCTTGCGGCTGCGCTCTATAGACCGCCCCACCGCTCTTGATGGCCGGCGGCGAGTTCACACGGTGCGCCGCTGGAAAGTGTCCCTGAGCGCGGCGGTTGCTTCTTTAATCGAGAGATTGGGCGATTGGTCCACCAGCTGGCGCATTTCCGAGATGAACTCACGCATCAAGTCTTCGGCGACTCGGGGCGCTTGCGCGGCGACTTGTCGCTCTCGGAGGTTTCTGTAGTAGACACCGAATCTTCCAATCTGCATGTAATATTGTTTCCCGGGGGTGATCTTCTCGATGAAGACCATCAAAGAGCGGTCCCCTTCGCCGATTTGAATCCCCTGTGCCGCTCCCTTGCCCATGGCGACCGACCACGGGCCCGGGGCGCCCTGCAACGCCGCTTCCAGGATGGGCAAGAACGGGTCGACAAAGACGCCATCGGTGTGCACCGTTTCCCAACTGCCGCGGGTGCGTATCAGGTGACCTTCCGCTTCGAGTTGTGCCAACGCCGGTTGGAGCGGCGCCAGTGCCTGTGGGCCGTAGCGCTGGCTGATGGGTGCCAAGTCACTTCGCCGGTCACCAACGAGATCGGTAACCAGATCGAGCGCGGCATCGAGTGTCGGCGTCTTTCGGAACGTCTGGTAACTCGGCTCGTCCGGGTCGTAGCGCTCGGCAGTGGACAGATTCTCGTACATGAGTGTGCCAAGAAGATTGGAGTGTGCGAACCGACCAAAGCTGAGCATGTCGATGTGAATCCGCTCGTTGTCGGAATAGTACCAGAGGCTGAAGGCGGGGCCGCGGCGAAAGCGCCGGTCCGCCACGATCCAGGAATTGGGCCGCAGCACCCATTCCATGTGCGGGAACCGTCGCGTCACGTCCTCGCCCAGGCTGTGTTCCAGCTGTTCGAACACCGCGTGCGCCGCCAGTTCCTCGGCGACGCTCGAGAACACGGGATTCGTTGCGGTTGGAATGACGTGGTGGATGGTGACCGTGGTCGGCCGCAGCGCCAACACTTCGAGCAGCCCATCGAGAAATTGCTCGCGCGTTTCAGCGCCGATCCCATGGATGAGGTCGACATTGAACTCATCGTAGCCGACGGCATACGCGGCCTCGATGATCCGGCCCAACTCGTCCAATCCGCTTCGGGAGCGATTGACTGCTTTCAATGTCTCCGGGCTCCACGATTGAACGCCACAACTCAGGCGGTTGAAACCAAAGGAGCGCACCAGTGGCAATGTCTCAGGGCGCAGCCCGCTGGGAAGGAACTCAAAGGTGCGACGGCTGCCGGAATCGAATCGGCAGTGACGATTGATCGTACCAAGCAGACGTTCCAGCTGTGGTTCGGAGAGAATGTTGGGCGTGCCGCCGCCGACATACTGAAACCTCGCGACCCCGCTTGTGGCCACCGGAGCCAGGAAGTCTAGCTCGCCCTCCAACCACTCGAGGTACGCCGCCACCTGCCGATCCGATTTGCGCAATGACGTGCTGCATTGGCAAAAGCTGCAGATCTGTGGACAGAATGGAATGTGTGTGTAGAGCCAGTAGGCGTGGCCCCCACCCTGCGCACAAAAGCGAGCCGCCCAGGCCTCTTTCACCTGCCGTCCCGTGAGGCGCACGGTGTTCGCCGTGAACCCGCGCAGCGATGTTAGCCGGACCTTCTGCGTCGACCGCCCGTCAGGAAAAGCGCTGGGTTGCAGATGAGCCATCAGCGGAGCACTGCGCACGAAGTCTCGATGCGGATGATCCTAGTGTATCCCCCACTGGTGCACAACGGCCGATGTCGACGGGGGCGTCGTGAAACCGGAGCCGGCGTGCTCTCACCGCGCGCTTGTTTGGCGTGTGAACCGCCGGCGCAGACTCGAGCCGGCCGGCTCGAGTTACACGCCCCGGGAGCTTGCGCGCGGCAAAATCCACCTCAACTCGTTCCGAGGCGCAATCCGAAGATGCGACGCAGGATGCGGGTCCCGTCGCGGAGGCTGTTGAGACGGCTTTTGCCGTGCTGGCGGGGCGCGCGTCGCACCGGTACCTCAACGACGTGGCCGCCGGCGCGCAGCATCCCGAGGAGCAGGTCCACCTCGATGTCGAAGCGGTTGGCGCGCAGTTGTACCCGTCGGAGCATCTGGGCGCGGCAGGCCTTGAAGCCTGCTTGCGTATCGGTGAGCGTTGTCGCGAACAGCAGGTTGATCACCGAGGTGAGGAAGCGATTGCCCCAATGATTGACCGGGGTGATCGCCCCCGGCTCGAAGCGGCCGATGAAGCGCGAGCCAACCACCAGATCCACGCCGGGGCGGAGCGCCTCCAGCAAGCTGGGAATCTCGGTAGGGTCGTCCTGACCGTCGCCATCGATCAACACGATGACCTCCCCCCGTGCCGCGGTCAGGCCTTGGCGCACCGCCGCTCCCTTGCCACCGTTCGTGGGCAGCCGCAGCACGCGGGCCCCCGCGTCGGCCGCCGCCCGGTCGGTGCCGTCGGTCGAGCCGTCGTCGACGACCAGCACCTCGCTCAAGGGCACCGCCCGCAATGCTTGGCGCACCACGTCGCCGATCACCGGCGCCTCGTTGTACGCGGCCACCAACACGGTGACGGCGGGAACACGGGTATCCATCTGCGTCATCCGC
>CAZTDK010000889.1:0-2850 GCA_964611965.1 uncultured Binatia bacterium (SeqCode)
CTTCCGATCTCGGCGCCCTTGTATCCTGACGCGGTTTCCATAACAAGTTAGTTTAATATTTTTTTATGGAATATACATGGACATTTTTCCATGACATTTCAATAGCATTGTACGCCAATACGAATTGACGCGAGCCGAGCTGCTGCCGGCGTCCTTTCACGGCATCGAGGCATTGCGGGTCGAGGGAAGACGAAACAGGCTCGGATTGCCGCAGGCGTGCATCGTCAAGCGGCCGCAGCAGGGGCGCGCGCGTCGGCGCGCGGATAAGGCGAGCAAGGACATGACGCCCACCCGAGGCGTCCGCCCTGTCGGATCGGACATTGCAAACCTCAGATCGGGCATTGCAACCCGACGAGGCTTATGTGGTAATTGCTCCAATGAGCAAGATCTATGATGCGCTGAAGCATGCCGAGCGCGAGCGCTCCGCCGAACAAGGCGAAGCAGTGGCTCGAGTTCTGGCGCGCGCCACGGAAGAGCGAGCGGCTCTGCGGGCTGAGATTGCCGCCTGTCGGGAGCAACTGACCGCTCTCGCCACACGAGTCGATGCCGCACCGCCGATCGCTCCTGCCACGATCGACGATCTGACCCAACGGGTCGCGCAGCTCGCGGCGCAGCAAGAACGCCTCGCCGTCGAGCCGCAGCAGCTCATCGAAGGCGCGCTGCAGCGCTTCGAGCAGGAGCTCAGCCGGCAGAACGCCGCGCTGCAGAGCCGCTTGGAGGAGCGCGCCGGCGCTTCATTGCGGCTTGACGAGGACCACCTCGGCGGCGCTCCAGCTCTCGACGCCTTGCGCCGCGAGCTGGATGCGGAGCTGGCCGCCATGCGCGCCGCGCAACAAGATTCCGTGCAGCACACGCAGCGCCTCTTCGCAGACGCCTCGGCCATGGCAACGCACGTCGGCCAGCGCGTCGACGAGCTGCTTGCCCTGAACTCGAAGCTCGAGGCGCTGGGTGCACAGCAGCAGCGGACCCACGAACGCATCGAACGCGCGGCCAAGGACTTGGCGGCGGCCGTACAAGACTTGTACTCGCGCACCGACGACCTCGGCCACGAGAGCGAGCAGGCCCGGGACAGCATCCAGGCCGACGTCGCCAGCGTCCGCCAACAGCTCGGTGAGGCGCTACACGACCGGGACGATCGCCTGGCGCAATTGGCGCAGGGGGTGCGGACGGCGCAGAGCGAGCAGCAACTGGTGTTGGCAGAGCTGCGGCAACAGATGGCCGCCATGGAATTGCTCTCCACCAGCTCGCGGAGCGAGCTGCGCGAGCTGGTGGAGAGCGCCGCGGAGCGCACCGGCGAGGCGCTCCGGCGGCTCGAGTCAGTGAACAGTGGTCTGCAGAATCACGACGCCCTGCTGGGCAGGATCCAGACGGCGCAGGCCGAGTTGAAAGCCCTGGTTCAACGCAGCGAGAAGCGGGGCCGCGAGCTCGCTGGCGAGACGAGCCGCAGCGTCGACGAGCAAGCCCAGCGCTCGGAGGCGCTCGGCGCTGCGCTCGAGTCGCTGCGCACGCGGCTCGCCGACGCTGAGGCGGCCGGACGTGGGGCAGCGCAGCGTTGGCAGGAGGAGCTGGATCACCTGCTTGCCGCGGTCGCGGAATCGAACGCTGCGCTCGCCGCCACCAACAGCGGTCGACTCGAGGAGGTGCGGACTCGGCTTGACGCGGTGCACGAACGACTTGCTGGCGCGGACGATGCACAGCAAGCGCTGCAGCTGCGCTGGGCAGAGCAGCTGGCGGAGCAGCACCACGCACTGTCGTCGCAGTCGGCCGAAACACTGCGAGTTACGGAAGCGTATCGCAGCGAATCTCAAGCCGGTCAGCGCGATCTGCGCGCGCAGCTCGACGCGGTTGGAGCGGCACAGGCCGAAATCGATCGCCGCTTGCGCGTCGGGCTCGACACCGTGGAGACATCGCTGGCGGCGCAGCAGGAATCGGTCGCGGGCGCGATCGACACGCTGCGCGTGCAGGTGGCCTCCCTGGTGGAATCACAGCCGCAGCTGCAGGAGTTTGCCGACGGCGTCGCGCGCGCGCAGGCCACCGCCGATGAAGCGCTAAGCCGGGTGGCGGCGGTCGACGGTCTGCGGGCGGCCAGCCTGGCGGCCCTGCGACAGCAGATGGCGGCGTTGCACGCCGACCGCGTGAGCCTACGCGACGCCGTCCAGGCGTCGCTGGCGGCCCAGCAGCAGGCGTCCGGTGATATCGACGCGTTGCGCGCGCAGGTGGCGCCGCTGGTGGAATCGCCAGCGCAGCTGCAGGAACTCGCCGACGGCGTGCGTCGGGCTCAGGCCAGCGCCGACGACGCAGCGCGTCGGGTGGCCGCCATTGATGGGGCGCTAGCCGCCAGCCTGGCGGCCTTGCGGCAGCAGATCACGGCCCTCCAGGCCGACGGGGCCGGCCTGCGCGATGCGGTCGAAGCCGTGCAGGCGTCACTCGCCGCACAGCAGGAGGCGGCCGGCGAGATCGACGCGCTGCGCGCCCAGGTGGCACCGCTGGCGGACGCGCAAGTGCGGCTGCAGGAGGTCGCCGAGGGCATCGGCCGTGCCCAGGCCACCGCCGACGAAGCGGCGCGCCGCATTGCCGCTATCGATGGGGCGCTGGCCGCCGTATATCGCTCCACGTGATATTTTCCGCGGGCCGGGGACGGAACCGTCGGACAGCGGCTCACGCGCCTGCCCTGGGGGCTCGAGGCACAGGTCGGTGCCGCTACGCGTCCCCTCACGCTCGCTGCCGTGAAGCCCCTCAGTGACGGCGCTTTGCGTCAGTGGACCACACAGCCCACGGCAAGACCAGGAGAGCTTTAGCCCGGATAATTCACGCGAGCCCCTAAAAACTCAGCCCCAACCGTGTTAACCC
>CAZTDK010000890.1:0-2843 GCA_964611965.1 uncultured Binatia bacterium (SeqCode)
GCGCCGCGTCTCCGGCCCGTCCGAGTTCGGCCGCATCGCCAAGGGGGATGTGCTGGTCACCGAATCGACGACCGAGGCCTTCAACATCCTCCTGCCGCTGCTTGGCGGTATCGTCACCGACAACGGCGGCCTGCTGTCGCATGCGGCGATCGTCTCGCGCGAGTACGGCATCCCCGGCGTCGTCGGGACCCGCGAGGCGACCGAACGCATCGCCGACGGCGTCCGCGTCCGCGTCGACGGCGATGCCGGCGAAGTCACGGTGCTTGGGTGAAAAAAGTCGTCGCCTTCGCGAAGGCGCGCGAGACATCACTTTACGGGTCGAAGGCCGTGGGGCTCGGCGACGCCGCGCGCCACGGCCTCGCGGTGCCGCCCGGCGTCGCGCTCTCGGGCGACCTGGTCGAGGCCGTCGCTTCGGGAGAGGACAAGGCCATTGCAAAGGTGGCGCAGGCCATCGCCGCCTTGCCGCCCCCGTTCGCCGTGCGCTCCTCCGCCGTCGACGAAGACGGCGCGGCGGCAAGCTTCGCCGGCCAGCACATTACCGTGCTCAACGTCCATTCGCCGGCCGATGTGCCCGGCGCGGTCCGCGAAGTCTGGTGGTCTGCGAACTCGGACTCGGCCATCACCTACCGCCAACGTGTCGGCCTGTTCACCCGGCCGAGTGTCGGTGTCGTCGTCCAGACACTGCTCAATCCCACCGTGGCCGGGGTCATGTTCACCGAGCACCCGGTCACCGGCGCCGATGAGCGTCTGATCGAAGCGAGTTGGGGCCTCGGTGAAGCCGTGGTCGCCGGCCTCGTCGTCCCGGATCACTTCCGTCTCGACCGCTCCGGCCAAGTGCTGGAGCGCAAGGTCGGGCGCAAACGCATTGCGATCCGCTCACTCCCGAACGGCGGCACCTTCGAGCAGCAAGTGCCAGCGGCGCAGGTGAACCAACTCTGCCTCGACGACGTCGGGCTCGCGGCGTTGGGTGCGCTCGCCTTGCAGTGCGAGAAGGTCTACGGCCCGCGGCGCGACATCGAATGGGCGTTCCAAGAAGGGACGCTCTACCTCCTGCAATGTCGCGCCGTCACCACCGGGAAAAAGGCGGGCAGTGACGCCCCCCCCGGTCCGCCCCCACGGGATCCGGTGGCTGCGCTCCGGCGCGTCCAGCTCTTTGCCGATATGGACCGCAGGCAGACCGAGCAAATAGCCCGCTTGCTCAAGGAACACCCCTTTGCGAAGGGCGAGACCGTGATCATGGAGGGCTCCGGCGGGGCGGCCTTCTTCCTCATCGACTCCGGGGAGGCCACGGTCTCGAGAAAAGGCGTCGACGTCGGCACCCTCGGCCCGGGCGACTACTTCGGCGAGATCGCCTTGATCGACGGCGGTCCCCGCTTGGCCACGGTGGTCGCTGCGACCGACATGGTGTGCTACGGGCTGACATTCTGGGAGTTCCGCCCGCTGGTCGAAAGGAATGGGGCCATCGCATGGAAGCTCCTGCAGGCGCTCGCGAAGCGGTTGCGCGCCGCCGACCCGAGCTAGTGTTACGTCCTAACGCGTGTTGACACCCGGCGGGCGAAGTTCTGGCGAGTCAAGTTGATCAATCCTGAGCAGGGACGCAGGCCCCAGCCGGGCGCGCCGGAATCCCATCTGCAGCCGAACGCGTCAGCCCTACTTGAGAGTCCCAGTAGATCGGCGGACAATCGCATCGAAGCAGTTCTTACAAGCGGTTCGGCAAGCCTGGGCGCGCGATCTGTCGGCGTGCGCCGCGAGTGGTGAAGGGAGCTCGGAAATGGCAAGTCCACAGAAAATAGCCGCCGTGACCGGCGCCTCACGCGGGATCGGCGCGGGTCTCGTGGAAGCCTTCTTGAAACGTGACTACGGCGTCGTCGCGAACTCGCGAAACATCACCAAAGCAAATCCGTTCCCGGCGTCCGCGAATCTCGCACTGGTCGATGGAGACATCAGCGACCCCGACACGGCCGCGAAGATCGTGGATACTGCCGTCTCCCGATTCGGCCGGATCGATGCGCTCGTCAACAATGCCGGCATATATTTCTCGAAGCCCTTTACCGAGTACACACTCGACGATTTGCGGGCTCTCGTGTCCGTCAATATTGAAGGATTTCTCTTCATCACTCAGTTCGCGATCAAGCAGATGGTGGCACAGCAGGCCGGCGGAAGCATCATCAATATCACGACGACGTTGGTGGGTCACCCGATCGCGGGAGTCAACGCTGCGGTGCCGATGATCACGAAAGGCGGCCTCGAGGCCGTCACGCGGAGCCTGGCAATGGAATACGTGAAACAGGGTATACGGGTGAACGCCGTGGCACCGGGCGTTGTCGATACCCCGATGCACAAGGACGACCCGAAGGAATTTCTCAGGACCCTGCAACCGATGGGACAGCTTTCCGCTGTGAAGGATATCGTGGACGCGATCGTCTATCTGATGGAAGCCGCTCAAGTCACCGGGGAGGTGCTGCACGTGGACGGCGGTGCGCACGTTGGCAAATGGTAACCGGCGAGGGCGCTCGGCCGGCCAGCGCCGAGCAGCGCTTGCTGGCGTCCTGCCGCACGGTGTTGGTGGTCTCTGTCATGCTCGCGGCATTTCCGTTGCTGGCCCACGGGAAGGAAGGTCCCGTGGCATACCCGACCTTCTACCGCACGAAACAGATAGATGGACTGTCGATCTTTTACAGGGAGGCCGGCCCGCAAGATGCGCCGACGCTTCTCCTTTTGCACGGACTGCCCTCGTCATCGCGGATGTTCGAGCCGCTCTTCGCCCGGCTCGCCGATCGCTATCACCTGGTCGCGCCCGATTACCCGGGCTTCGGACACAGCGACTGGCCGGACCCGAAAAC
>CAZTDK010000891.1:0-2842 GCA_964611965.1 uncultured Binatia bacterium (SeqCode)
CCCTTTCGACTTCACCGTCGCGGCGCCGGGGCTCTTCGAAGATCTCGATGAAGCCCGCATACCATTGTGGACCGTGCGCACCAGCTACAACCTGTTCGACAACTGGGGACCGCTGTCGAGCGCCTTCGTGGAATCCTACTGGGTCCCCGGCCAGATCGACACCAACACGGGGTACCTGCCGATCCTGACGGCGAGCCCCTACTCGCCCCCGGGCCAGGATCCCCAGACTCTCGTGGACAACCTGGGCGGGAAAATTATCAAAGCCCAGTTCGTGCTCCTGGATCACGTCCCGCAGCAGACCTTTGGCAACAGCCGCTACGGCTTTCGCACCCAGGCCATTGTCAACCGCACCTATACGGTCAGCGCGTGGTATTACACGGCATTCCCGAGCACTCCAGTACCCTTGTCGCATGGCATCCAGAATAAACTAAACGGCACGAATTTGTTCATTCAGGAGACGGTGCACAACCAATTGACTCCGGTCGTCGGGCTCGGCAACACCTTTTTCTTCGACCCGTTGGACAGCATCGTGCGCATGGAGGCGGAGTACTTCAACCGCGAGCCCGGATTCATTCCCCAAGCCAACCTCGGCGTGAACGCCGCTTCGGAGAAGAATCCGCTGGGAGTGCTGACCAATTGCAACCCCGTGCAAGGAAAGTCGCCGTGCTACATCCCGCACGCCTCCTATCTGCGCTGGGAGTTGGGCTTGGATCGCTTCTTCTTCCTGCGCGCACTCAACCCCACCAACAGTTTCACGTGGGTGACCGCGTTCGTCGGATCGTACAACATGGACGAGACCTCGCAAAAGGACTTCCGCTACGACGGCCAGCTCAAGCAAAACCCGGGAAACGGCGCCAGCCCCAACGACTACGTCAACCAAGAAAAGGTCGAAATGTTCGCGCAAACGCACTTGCAGAGCGACTACATGCATGGCCGACTCACCCCTTCGGGCACCATCATCGTGAATGCGCGCGGCACCTACGCCTTCCAGGGGGATCTCTTGTATCGCTGGACCGATTGGCTGTTGTTCAACCTGGACTACATCAACATCGGCGGCGAGTTTGCGGGCGTCGGCTTCTTCCGCGACCGCGACCAGGTGTCGCTGCGCGCCACGTACCAGCTGAACTAGCAGTCCAGACAACAGACAACAGACAACAGACAACAGACTGCAACGGACAGGACAACTCACCTACAGAGCCAGCCCCGCGCGACCAATTTTTTGTCTGTCGTCTTGTCTCACGACACCGGCCGTGTGCGCCAGTCCCCAAGGAGGTCGCGCAACGTCTGATCCCAGCTGATTTCGGGCGACCAACCGGTCGCCCGTTGCAGCGCGCTGGCGCTGCCGACGATCGCCGGGACATCGGTCGAACGCTGCCGGTCACCCCGCACAGTGACGGCCGCCTGCACACCGCTGAGCCGCATGAGGTCGTCGATGATGCTCCGCGGCGTCCGCCCCACGCCGCTGCACACGTTGTAGGCCTCGCCGGGCACGCCGCGCGCCCACGCCAGCACGTAGGCGCGTACGATGTCACGCACGTCGGTGAAATCGCGGACCACCTCCACGTTGCCGACCTCGATGCGCGGCGGCCGCACGCCGCGCTCGATCTCGACGATCTGCCGGGCAAAGTCGGCGCAGACAAACAGCGGCGCCTGTCCGGGGCCGGTGTGATTGAAGGGCCGGAGACGCAGGATGTGCTGCCCCGCACCGCGCGCCCACTGATACGCGGCGAGGTCGGCCGCCGCCTTGCTCGCCGCGTAGGGACTTGTCGGCCGCAGCAGCTGGCGCTCGGTCACCGGCAGATCGGCGGCGGCGATGTCCCCATAGGCGTGGCTCGATCCCACCCACACGACGCGGCACGCCGGAGCCGCCATACGCACGGCGGCGAACACATGGAGGCTGCCGAACAGGTTCACGCGATAGGTCGCATCGGGGTCGGCAAGCGAAGCGGCCACGTCGGTGACGGCGGCTAGATGGAAGAGGCCGTCGGGGCGCACGCGGCGCACGACTTCCACAACCGCGTCGGCATCGCGCAGGTCGAGGGTCACGATGCGCTCCTGCGCCAGCGGCGTGGCCGGCAGCCCAAGCCGCTGACGTGTGGTCCCGAAAACCTCGTGGCCGGCAGCCAGCAGATGGTGCGCCAGATGCCGCGCCGCAAAGCCGGTGATGCCAGTGATCAGGACGCGCATCCGATCGACCCTCGCGCCGCCCGGCCTTCACAAACCAGGGTCTGAAAGCGACAATGTCAACATTTTCCAGACAACAGACGACAGACTACAGACACAGATTCAACTCCAACGTCGACAAAGGCCGGCGTACATTGCCTATCATCTCCGAGCCTGTTCTTCGTAGCCCTTCAACTATTTTCTTCATTTCGCCAGCTCACCGCGTACCGTCTCGAGATCCTGGTCGACCATCAGCTCGATGAGCGCTTGGAAATCGACTGCTGGTTCCCATCCCAGCCGTTCGCGGGCCTTGGTCGCGTCGCCGATGAGCTGATCGACTTCGGCCGGGCGCAGTAGTCCCGCATCCTCACGCACAAAGTGGCGCCAATCGAGCCCGACGTGGGCGAACGCCACCGCGGCGGCGTCACGCACGCTGTGCGAGGTTCCCGTCGCCACCACGTAATCGTCGGGCTGCTCTTGCTGCAGCATGAGCCACATGGCGCGCACGTAATCCTTGGCGTACCCCCAATCGCGACGCGCCTCGAGGTTCCCGAGCACCAGCTCCTCGGCCACGCCGAGCTTGATACGCGCCACCGCGTCGGTGATCTTGCGGGTAACGAACTCCTTCCCGCGCCGCGGCGACTCGTGGTTGAACAGGATGCCGGAGCACGCAAACAGC
>CAZTDK010000892.1:0-2833 GCA_964611965.1 uncultured Binatia bacterium (SeqCode)
CCCGACCGTCTGCTGCGCCGGCAGGCGCAACGACGGGGCTGGCCGATCCTACAGGTGGAACGTGCGGCGCACGCAGCCCCTGTGGCTCGCGGTGGGGCATCGTGAGCCAGCCGCGCCGTTCGCTGGGGCCGGTGATCGCCTACATGCTGACGTTGCTCGGCTTGGTGCTTGCCGGGATCTGGTTGTGGAACGCGGTGCGCCAGACGCCGCCGCCGCGCAACCGGGCGGCGCCGCAGGCCATAAATCCGCCGCCCGGCAGTGAAGATCTCAGCGCTACGGAGCGCCAGCAACTTGACGACATTCTGCGGCGGAAATCGGGGGGCGGCGGCCATTGATGGCATCCTTCATCACGGGTAGCGCGCCCAAGCCAAGGACAAATCGCGCTTTCCTCATTTGAAATGATCCTCTACTCTAGCTGTCCTGAGGAATATCTGATGGCTGTGTTGGGAATCGAAGTTGAGCAGACTGGGACGCTGGGGGGGGTCCAGGTTGTCCCCGCGCCGAGAATGAGCGCTGCGGCGCCGTCTCGCAGCCGTGCCGAGGGGAGGGCGGAGGACCGGAAAAGCGACGATGCCGAGGTGATCGTGCGGCATGTCATCATCGCCTACGGGTTGACCTTCGCTGTGATGGCGTGCTTGTCGGTCGTGGACAACATTGCCGCTTCACCGTTCCTGCAGCTCAACCTCGTCGCGCGCGCCGTCACGCTGGCGTTTGCGGGAATCATTCTCGCACTGGGACTTCGCGGCGCGTCGTTGCATTCCAGTGCCGTCGCGACGCTCGGATTTTGCGCGGTCATCCTGGGCTCGACGATATGGCAGGCATCGTTCACTCACGAGGCCTTCGCCACCTTGATGGCGGGCATCGGGCTGGCGCTGGTTGCTGCCTGGAGTCTGCCGTGGCCGGTCGCGTATCAAGCTGCACTGGCGGCCCTGGCTGCGGCGGCGATAACCATGAATGCTGCACCGGCGCAGCGAATTGGCGACGAGACGGTGGTACCGATTCTCTTGGCGCTGAGCTCCATACCGATGGCGCTGCTCGGGAGGCGCCAGCGCGCCGCACTGGCGGCTGCGAAAAGCGAAGCACGGCAGGCAGGAGAGCAGCTTCATCAGATCGCCGAGAGCGCCGACGAGGTCTTGTGGGTTCTCGACCTGGCCAGCTCCACGATGGCCTACCTGAGCCCGGGCATCGAACAACTCTGCGGCGTCTCTGCCGAGGCCATGCGCGGCGATTTTGACGTGTTCCTCAGGCTCGTGCCGGAGGACGAGCGCGGCGGCGTGTCCGCCCAGATCGCCGCCGCCCGTACGACGCACGAACCGGCCCGTATCGACCATCGCATCCGCCGTCCGGACGGTACGCTGCGCTGGGTCCAGCTGCGGCTTGCGCCGATCCGCAACGAAGTGGGTGACGTGGTGCGCGTCGGCGGCGTGATTCGCGATACGACGGCGGAGTGGGAGCTGGCCGACGCGCAGGCGCGCGCCCGCGAGGAGGCGGAAACAACGGCGCGATTGAAGGATCAATTCCTCGCCAACCTGAGTCATGAGATCCGCACCCCGCTCAACGGCGTCATCGGGATGATTGACCTGCTGCGCGAATCGATTCTGGTTCCAGCCCAGCGGGCTCACGTCGAGACGGTCCATGCCTGCGGCAAGCAACTGCTATCCCTCGTCAACGACTTGCTGGATTTCGCGAAGATCGAAGCCGGGAAGCAGGAGGTTGGGAAGACCGACTTCGATGTCGGAGAAATTGTGGCCTATGCCGTTCAACTGTTCGCGGCGCGGGCGGCCGAGAAGGGGCTCGACTTGTCGCACCGCATCGATCTGCCGCCATTTGCCGCGTTTCGTGGTGATCCTGAGATCCTGCGACAGATTCTAACCAACCTGGTCGCGAACGCCGTGAAGTTTACCGAGAGCGGGCGCGTCGAGGTGCGCGCCGGATTGGCCGAGGACCTGAGTGGACAAATCCGCCTGCAGTTCGAGGTGGAGGACACCGGCATCGGCGTCGCGCCGGCGGCGATCGGGGAGATCTTCGCGCCGTTCATTCAGGCGGACGCCTCGACGGCACGCCGTTTCGGCGGTACGGGTCTTGGGCTGGCGATCGCGCAACGGCTGGCCAAGCTGATGGATGGGCAAATTCAATGTCGCAGCACGGTGGGCAGCGGCAGCACCTTCTGGTTTACCGTGCTGGTGGAGCCAGCCGGCGCCGATGCCGCTGATGGTTCCAGGTTGCCGAGCCAGCGGGTCCTCGTGGTGGCAACGAGTCCGCAGTCGCGCACGTGTCTGAGTGCTGAGCTGAACGGCTGGGCGCTGCGGGTGCATCAGGTGTCGAGCTTCGACGACGCGCTGGCGGCAGTCGATACCGGGATGCGGCGCAGCGAGCCCTACGACCTCGTGATTGCCGACATGGGCACCTCGGGCATGACCGCGGCTGAATTCATCCGTGAGGTCCGTCAGACGGCTGCGGAGTGTCCACCGGCCGTTGGTCTCATTTCGTCCGGGGGCCGGCCGCAAGATGGCCCGGCGGCGTGCGAGGCGGGGGCCGCCTTCTATCTCCACGTCCCGGTTCGCCCGTGGCGTCTATTCGAAAGCTTGCGGGTGCTGTGGGAACCCGGGGGTATGGATGACCTGCCGCGCGTCACGCAGGCCTCGCGACGCATCCTGGTTGTCGAGGACAATCTCTTGAATCAGCGCGTTGCCGTGGCGATGGTCGAGCGTGTAGGGCATCGAGCCGAAGTGGTGGCCTCGGGCAGGGAAGCGCTGCAGGCCTTGGAGAACGGGCGCTTCGATGCGGTTCTCATGGACTGCCAGCTGCCGGATCTGGATGGCTTCGAGACCAC
>CAZTDK010000893.1:0-2828 GCA_964611965.1 uncultured Binatia bacterium (SeqCode)
TGGGGTCGCCGCGATCATCGAAGCCCAGCCGTGCGGTGTCTGTGTGGACTCCCGCGACCCTGACGCGATCGGCGCGGCCGTCCGGCTGCTGCTGGGAGACGACGCGCACCGCCGGCGTCTCTCGTCAGCCGCCAGAGCCCAGCATCTGCACCGCTTCAACTATGAAAGTCAGTTTGCGAGTGTCCGGGATTGGATCGTGGCCACGGCCCGTGCCGGCGATGTGGTTCGGCCTGATGTGCGCGGCCACGCCAATATCGGCTCGGGTCCGTTCCCCTTGGGAGCATCTTGTGTGTGAATCAAGTGTTCGCGGCGGTACGACATAGCGACTCAACGAGGAGCGGTTGGGGGGGATTTGCGTCGCCCCGTTCCCGGCGGATCCTCTACGTCGGACCGATGCTCGCCGGCAGCACGACGGTGCAGCGATTCCGTGCCCTGCAGGATCTCGGGTACGAGATGATGTCGGTGACGACCGTGTCGGCCGGCGCGCGACGGACGCAGCCGTCATTGATGACGCGCGTGCGCGGCAAACTGCTCGGCCAACACGATCAGACGCATGCGAACCAGGCGATTCTCGCGGCCATCCAACAGCACGCATTCGATCTGGCGTGGATCGACAAGGGCCTCACGATTGAACCGGGAACCCTGCGCGCAATTCGCAACCTCCAGCCACAGTGCCGGATCGTCGGATTCTCGCCCGATGACATGATGAACCCCTGCAATCAGTCGGCGAATTTCCTGCTCGCGCTTCCGGTGTATCACGTCTACGTCACGACCAAGAGTTACAACGTCAGTGAGCTCCGGCAGTTGGGTTGCATAGAGCCGGTATTCATCGAGAACGGCTACGACCCGCATACCCACCGGCCGATGCGCGTCACCCCGGTCGAGCGCACGGCGCTCGGCGGCAGCGTGGGGTTTGTTGGACAGTGGGAGCCGGAGCGCGCCGCGTCGTTGCGCGGCGTGGCGCTCGCCGGGGTGGCGGCCCGCGTCTGGGGATATACGTGGGAACGCATGACACACGTGCCGCCCAGCTTGCGGCTGGAGAATCGTCCGTTGTGGGGCGACGACTATGCCAGAGCCATCTCTGCATTCGACATCAACCTGTGCTTTCTGCGCAAGTGCAACCGCGATCTGCAGACGACGCGCACCGTCGAAATCCCTGCCTGCGGCGGCTTCATGTTGGCCGAACGCACCGCTGAGCACCTGGGCTTGTTCGAAGAAGGCCGGGAAGCCGAGTTCTTTTCGAGTCCCGAGGAGCTGCTGGCCAAGACGCGATACTACCTGCAGCATCCCGAGCCGCGACAGCGGATTGCTCGTGCCGGATACGCGCGCTGCCAACGCAGCGGGTACAGCTACCGCGACCGGTTGCAGCGCGTCCTGCAAGATGTCCTTCACGACGAATGAGCGCGACGTTCCCGCGCGTTGACAATGATCATTGATAGAATAGCACGCATGCGCGGCCCGTTGCGGACGACCGCGGCGCCCGCCAGCACGGCCTGGCCGCCTTGGGGCGTCTCCGTGGAAGCCGGAGCGCTCGGAGTGCTGCTCGGTTACCCGTGGTGGCACGAGCTGTCCTTTTGGGGCGCGGGAGTCTGCGCCATCGCCGCGTTGACGGCGGTGCACATGGCCTACGCATGTCGCGCGATCGTGCCGCTCCCGCACGTCGTGATCCTGATCAGTGTGCTGCAATACGGCCTTGCGCCCATGGCGTCGTATTACTTTCCCGCAGGCATGGCGCAATATGGGATCGCTGACTTTCCCGACTACTTTTCGTACAGCGTGCCGGCGTTGGCGGCGATTTTACTTGGGATGGTTGTGAGTTGGTTTGGGTTGGGACCGCTCTTGGCGCGCCAGACGAGTCGGGAAGGGGAGACTGTCGGGTCGCTTCCGCGACCGCACGTTTCGAGAGCGCTCGGCGCTGCGCGTGTGCGGCGTACACCGGCGGCCGGAGCTGCCGACATCCCGGCGTTACGGCGCGAAATGGAGTGGCTGTTCTGGGGCGGCATTGCGGTCAAGCTTCTCCTCGGAGGCCGAGACTTCGGAGGGTTTTCGTTTCTGGTCGTCTTGTTGGCCGACTTGCGGTTTCTCGGCCTGATGGGCCTGATGCTCTTGTGCGTACCGGGCCTGCGTTGGCGCGCTACCGCGTTGACGGTGCTGGAGCTCGGTGCTGCGGTTGGGTCGGGCATGTTCCATGAGCAGATTTTGTGGGCCCTCGGCTTCTTCGTGCTCTATGCCTACCTGAATCGACCGACCATCGGCGCGTTCTTGGGTTGGCTCCTTCTGCTGTGTTGCGGCGCGTTCCTCGTGCATGACACCAAATGGCAGATCCGGCAGGCAACCTGGGGAGGCACGGGCCGCGTCGAAGTGTTCGGGCAGACCATGGAGCTGTCGGGATGGAACCAGCCGCTGATTGGTGGGCTGTGTCTGCTGCAGAGCGCCAGTAAGGTGTTGACGGGGGGCTACAGCGATGACTCGTTGGGCGAAATGGTCTTGCGCTTCAATCAAGGCTGGATCGTCGATCGGGTCCTCCATCACGTTCCGGCGTACGAGCCCTATGCGTTCGGCGAGACCATCATTTCAGCGGTCGAAGCCGCGGCACTGCCGCGAATCATCGCGCCCGACAAGCACGACGTAGGCGGTCGAGAGTTCATGATCCGCTTTGCCGGCTATGAGCCGGAGGAGGGCACCAGCATGGACATCGGCTTTGCCGGTGAGCTGTATGCCAACTTCGGGTACTGGGGCGGCATCATTGCCTGTGGCCTCTACGCGCTCATGATCGGCTTGGCGCTGCGTTGGGTGTCGGTGCGCGCGCTGCGGTCTCCGCTGTGGTG
>CAZTDK010000894.1:0-965 GCA_964611965.1 uncultured Binatia bacterium (SeqCode)
CCGTTAGCAATAAGACACTCGGAGTCACGATCTTTGCCAAGGACATCACCGATCTCAAGCAGGCAGAGGCGGCGTCGCGGCAGCATCAGGCGGACTTGGCGCACGTCCTGCGCCTCGGCACGATGGGCGAGATCGTCGCCGGCCTGGCACACGAGATCAACCAACCCCTCGGGGCGATCACCAACTATGCCGGAGGGTGTCAGCGGCGGATGCAGTCGGGAACTCTTCATCTTGCCGACGTCGGCGAAGTCATCGACCGGATCAGCGAAGAAGCCTTGCGCGCTGGCGAGATTCTGCGGCGGGTGCGCCGTCTCATCCGCAAGGAGCCCATGCGCTGCGAGGCGATCGATGTGAACGCCGTTGTGAGCGACGCGGCGCGCGTCATGCGGTCGGAGGCCCATCTCCGCGGAACCACGATTCGCCTCGCCCTGGCGCCAGAGCTCCCGACGGTGAATGGAGACGGCATTCAGATCGAGCAGGTCATGGTGAACCTGCTGCTCAACGCCGTCGAAGCGCTGGAGTCCGTCCCGAGCAGCGAGCGCGATTTGGCCGTGCGGACGTCGCTTGTGGATGGCGCTGCGATCGAAGTTTCGGTGCGCGATACCGGCGGAGGTCTAGCGGCGCCAATCAGCGAAATGGTCTTTGCCCCGTTCGTCACCACGAAAGCCAACGGATTGGGGATGGGCTTGGCCATCAGCCGTTCCATTATCGACGCGCACAACGGTCGCCTGTGGGTGCAACCCAATCCCGATCGCGGCAGTACCTTCCACTTCACGCTGCCCCTGGCGTGAACGGAGGCGTCCGCTCCATGTCACGGATGACCGCTCAATGCCGACGACCTCAAGGCCTGGTGTAGTCACTACACCGGCCACGGGTCGATCGGGTCGGTGCGGGACTGGATCGACTGGGTCCGAGGGCTCTCCAGCCCGCGCTCGCCACGATTATCGGGCCGGGTTCTACCGCGT
>CAZTDK010000894.1:975-2822 GCA_964611965.1 uncultured Binatia bacterium (SeqCode)
GCGTCTTGCTTTAAGGTCTGCCGCGATTTGGGAGCGTCACTGAACGATGCCGTCAACACGTTATAGTGGTGCTTACTACGGCGCCACTGCGGCGGTCATGACACCTCGAAAGCCTCGGACAGTTCACGGACAGCCCGGAACATCGCGCGACAGTTCAGTGGCGTATGATTGCTGATCAAGTGTTCCGGCAATTTCCCGCCGGTAAGCCACGCTAGCGGAGGCGCACCAGCCCCCTGGGCTGTGCGTGTGACTGTGCGCCCGAAGCGGACGAGCACATCGGAGCACGTCGCGGCGAGCGCCTCGGTTTGGACCGCCCTGCCCTCTGTGATACACGCTCTGCCACGGTGGGGATACGCGCATGATCAAACGGACAGCGGTGACGGTGACACTGGCGTATGTGGCGGCTGTTGGTGCGGTCGTGACTTTTGCGTTACCGATGGTCGCGTTGGCAGATTGCTGTGCGTGCGACGGAGGGTTTGCCTGTGCCGAAGGAGGCTCGCTAGACGACTGCGGCGGTGGCGCCTGTGACACCATCCAATCTGGCTTCGTTTGCACCGGAACTCCTTTGGGGAACGGTTTCTTCACACCCGGTTCGTGTGGACCGCCACTTGTCCCCTGTTGTGATACGACCACGTGCCAACTCGTTGCCTCGACCGAGTGCATTCACCCGGAATCCGGCACGAGTTGCAGCGGGGTGGCATGCTCGGGGTGTTGTCAGGGGCTGACCGGTAACCCCAACGCTTGCAGTAGCGAGCTTGCGAAGGTCGCTTGCCTGCAGGGCACCGGGTCATTTCTGGCGCACGCGCATTGCAGCGCAGACAACACCAGCTGCCTCGCGGGAAGTCTGGATGGTAGTGCGTGCGACGATAGCACGCAGTGTCTCAGCGGAATCTGCACTGGCGGGATTTGCACAGCGCCAACGGTGACGCCCACCACAACCCCGCTAGCGACCGCAACGCCGACGGCTCCGGCATGCGACGATGGGAACAAGTGCACGACGGGCGACAGTTGCCACGCCGGGAAGTGTATCGGGGTGCCTGTGCAGTGCTCAAGGAGCTCCGATCCCTGCATAGAGGACTTTTGCAACCCCACCACAGGTGCGTGCGACACGCGTCCGGTGGTGTGCAACGACGGCAACCCGTGCACAACCGATACGTGCGTCGCCGGTGTGGGTTGTGAGTTTACGATCCTGCCGGACAACACGCTGTGTAGCGACTCCAACGACTGCACCACGGATGACCATTGTTCGGCGGGGACATGCATAGGAACTAACGTGACGAACGGAACAACGTGTGGAGACACCTCGGGAACCTGTCAGGCCGAGTGCGAGAGTGGCGTCTGTGACTCCCACGTCAACGACGGAACGACGTGCTTTACGGGAACGGAATGTACGAAAGCGTGTTCGGATGGCGCATGCACGAACGACAGCTGCCAAGGCACTGTCGGGCTTTGCGCGGTCGCCTCGTGCGGTACCGAGGGGTGTAGTGCGATCGACAAGTGCGAGGCAGCCGTCGTTGCGTGTGGTGAGTCGGGCGCATGCGATGCGTCCACGGGTGCGTGCTTGGTGACGCCGCTCAATGAAGGGCAAAGCTGCGACGACGGGAACGTCTGCACGGCGAACGATCACTGCGTGCAGGGCGCGTGCGCGGGCGATCCGCTTGGACAAGCGTGCGCCGGCGACTGCGATGGCAGCGGCGACGTGACCGTTGACGAGATCATCACGCTGGTCAACATGGCGCTGGGCAATCAGACGCAACTGTCAGCGTGCCCCGCCGGCCTGCCTGCGGAGATCACTGACCCATCGCAAATCGATATCGCGCTGATCATTCAGGCGGTGAACAACGCGC
>CAZTDK010000895.1:0-2821 GCA_964611965.1 uncultured Binatia bacterium (SeqCode)
GAACGGAGATCGAGGACACCGACTTCCCGGCCGGCGGCGTAAAGCTGACCGAAACCGTACGGCTGGTGCCGTCGGTGGGACAGTTGATGATCGTGCAATCGGCCGGGCACGTGTCGCCGGGCGGGTTGGTGATCGTGTTGCCGTCATCACAGCTTTCGCCGTCATCGAGGGTACCGTTGCCGCACACGGCCGCACCCGGTGTGGCCGTCGCGCTCGCCGTTGCTGTAGCCGTTGCCGTGCCGGTGGGTGCTCCTGGCGTGCTCGTCGGTGTCGGGCTCGGAGTGTTCGTCGCCGTCGCTACCGGCGGCGTTGGTGAGAGACTCGGCATCGGAGTGGGGCTCGGTGTCGGCGTCGTGCTGGGTCCAGAGCTCGGAACTACTGTCGGCGTGCTGGTCGACCTGACGGTCGGTGTAAGTTGGGGACTCTCGGTCGGTGTGCCAGTCGGCTCGCCCGTGCTGGTGGAAACGGCGGTCGACGTGCTCGTCGGTATAATCGTCGGCAGTGGCGTGTCGGTCGGTCCGAGCTGCGGACAGCCGAAGAGCGCATTGTTGACGGCGGCAATGATCTCGTTGATCGTGACGTCACCACTCTGGTCCACATCGAAAGACGGACAGCTGTCCAAAGACGATGTGCCAAGCACAATATTTACGCCGACAATGATTTCGTTGACGGTAACCTCATTGTCGCTGCTGCAGTCGCCGACGCATTGGGCCAGCGTCGCGGTGGCAAATACCGCGACGAGGACCCCCGTAAGGAACGCAAGCCTCGCATGACGGACGCCCGGGTTTGTTGTCTGCATCACTGATCCTCCATCGGTACTAATACGAATATGAAATACCGAAATTGAATTTTGCGCCGGTGCGATATCGGCTTTGCAGAAGGCCACCTTGTTGGAAGTAGTACCTATCGTTGAGCATATTCTCGACGCCGAATTTTGCGTTCAACGGCGTGCCGAATGGGTTGATCTGGCGCAACCACACGAAGTCGAGCTCGTTGCGCGGCTCCTCGAAGATGTCCGGCAGGTTATTGGCACCGGCTTCGGCAATCCGTGCGCCGAAGGTGTTGTAGATCAACCGCATGGTGCCCAGCTGCGGCTGCCCATACTCGATGGCCGTGTTGACGACGTAGGGTGAGGTGCCTTGCAGCTCCCGGTGGGTATTTGTCTGCGCGCGGACCGCGCTCGTGGGGGGCACATACACCGACGAATCGGCGTAGGTTACGTTCAACAGGGCGTTCAAATCGGCGAGGTAGGGCGTGAGAAAGCCGAAGTTCTTGCGGCCTTCGAATTCCAAGCCCGTCACATGACCGCTGTTGGCGTTGTCGAACGAGTCGGCGGGGAAGCCGCCGGTCGTGTTGGTCACGGTGTTCTCGATCGGCTTCTCGAGCGTCTTGTAGAAGACACTGAACGAAACGACCTCGGTCGGCGAGAAGAACCACTCCCAGCGCGCGTCGTAGTTCGTAATGTTCGCCTCTACGAGTAGCGGGTTGCCGATGGTCGGACGCAGTCCGCGCACCGAGGGATATTGGACGGGCGACAGTTCCCGGAAGTCCGGGCGCGACACCGATTGGCTATAGGCGAGGCGCACGTTCATGTCGTCGCGCGGGCTATAGATAAGGTTGATGCCCGGCAGTGGGTCGAGATTGTTCTTGGGAACGTGAACGGGCTGCCCTTGGGAGTTTACGGTGTGCAGGAAGATGTACGAGTATTCCAAGCGCGTCCCGGCGACGAGGCGCACCTGATGCACGGTGGCCCCGTCCGCGTTCTTCCACCCGGAATACACGGGGAGGTCGAACATTCCGTAGCCTGCGCCGATCTCCTGGGTGCCGGAGAACGAGTCGCCCGGGAGCCCTTCCTCGTTGAAATCGAAGGCGTTGAACGGCCCGATGTTGTCCGGTGCCAGCAACTCCTCGGTGGGCAGCGTGGGATCCACTTGCTGCGTCGACTTGGAGTTCGGATAGCGATAACGGAAGCGGCGCAGCTGGAAGTCGTTGGTGAGGTAGGCATATGCCGGACCGAACTTGAACTTCGCCGGCAGCCCCGACCAGACATCAGTGTAGGGCAGGCGGGTCAGGAAGGGTACGGTCACGTCGACCGCCGAGTCGGTGAAATGCTGCTCGAGGTTGGTGTAGTAGCGTGTACCGCCGGAACCGTCGTTGGTGAAGCTGCCGTCCTGCCCCCCCTGTCGCGTGACGATGCGCGTGTCGGGTTGGTTCTGCGTCGTTTGCGTGAAGGCGCTGCGCCAATCGACCTGGGCGATGGAGAAGTGATGCGCCCCGGTGAATTGGCCGAACGCCAGGCGCTGCTCCGTGTACTGCAGCTGCTCGGTGCCCCGCGGCTCGCCGCCTTGCGCCTCCACGCTGCCGTTCCCGACGGTGACCACATCGTTGGTGTTGCGATCGACCAGGGCTCGAAAGGTGATCTGCTGATCCTCCGACAGCTTATAGGCGGAGGTCAAAACTCCCCCGAGCCGGGTTTCAAAGTCGTCGATGGAGTAGGTGAACTCCGTGATCGGGATGACCCGTTCGGCGTTGGCGTATTGGTTGTCGACTTCGTCGGGGTGAGCTTTGTATTCGGTGGTATAGATGCCGGACAGGACGACGCCGAGCGGACCGATGGTGTCGCCCACGGAAAAATTGCCCGCGAAGTTCGGTATCGCGGTCTCGGTCCGCACGGTCCAGATGTCACGCAGCTCTTGTCCGAACGCTTGCCGGCGAGCGCCGCTGGAATTGGGCGACTCACGCAGTGTGCTCGGGAAGTTGTTGGGCAGCTCGCGGTAGTCGGTTCCGAAGCCGAAGTAATCGCCCGTGCCGGCCCCTTTGT
>CAZTDK010000896.1:0-2820 GCA_964611965.1 uncultured Binatia bacterium (SeqCode)
TTCGGTCGAGAGCTGTCCTACGCGGTGCCCAAGCAATGCTGCGCGCGCATCGAGTCACTTTCTCGCGGGCAACGATCAAACGATACTTTTCGGAGAAACCACCGGGCAAGTGGGAATGGTTAGCGACCTAATCCTGCATTTCTCCACATGCCCCGCGAGATATTGTGCCTCGCCAAATCCCATCCGCCGGCTTTGAGCCAAAATCGCTCAGTTATTCGAACCGCTTGCCGATGCCGTGAGCAGGTGAGACTTTTGCCACCGCCGCGAGGGACCCGCAAGGCACGGGTCCGTCGATCCACATCTCTGCTTGGAAATTCAGGATGATCGAATTTTTGGGACCCACAACTCCAATGTCTCGAGCGTGAGACGATTGTATCCAGTCTCGAACGCCGATTGGGCGGCAACGTGCCAGCCGATTCACGCGTTGTGTTTCTCGATCCCAACAACGGCGCAAAGCGCCGGCCCTTGTTTTTCAGAAGTCATTGCGGTCGATGACGTCGATGATCAGCGTCGTCGTGTTATTCGTGGGATCCGGCTCGACGTTGCCCATCACGTTGGTGGTCGCGGTGAGCCGCACCCGACAGCGAGCCGGGGACAGCACATTGGGCGTAGAGACCGCGCCGTCGATGGCGAACTGCATTAAGCCGGTGGTCATCCTACCGGCACTCAGCGTCACCGTACTCTGGGCCCCCGGCTGCGCGCCATCAATGTCGAGCGAGCCTGAAACGACGGATACCCAAGGGCAGCTGATGCTGTCCACGCTGAGGCCGATGCTGTGACCCGCGGGCGTGTCCACGAAATCTGCATTGACCAACACCGGTCTGACCGTCTTGACGACGGACAGTGCGAGTGACGACCGCGGGATGGTCACGGACACCGGCGCGATGCTCTTGATGAGCGATTCGTGCACCGTCGTCGATGCGGTCACGTGCGTGTCGATCACGTTGATTTCCACGCTCACGATGTTGTTCTCCGGCGTCGGATCCAGGTTTGCCGTACCGGTGAGCTGCGTGCGCGACGTCAACGTCAGCGTGCAGCGCGTCGGTGCCTTGCGGTTGTGCGTGGAGAAGTCGTTGGCGCGGACCGTGATGGGCACCACGGCCGTCTTTTGGCTGCCCCCGCGGAAGTCTGCCGTGTCAGTGGGGGTGCTCGCCGCGGGATAGAAATTGGGCATGCCGATGTCTAGGGCAGGACAGTCGGCGCTTGTCGCTGTCAGCCGGATGGTGTCGGCTGAGACTTCCGTCGTTGGATCGGCGTTCCGCACCGTCACCCGCAGCATCGTGGTGACAGTGGGTCTGGTCATGGGCAGAAGCACCGTGACTGGTCGCACCGGCAGGACGACCGAGTCGTGGTGTCCGGGAGTAGGCGTTGGGGTTGGCGTCCACGTGGGCGTCTGCGATGGCGTCGCGGTAGGCGGCGAAGTTTCCGTCGGAATCCCGGTTGGCGACTGCGTCGGCGTCTGCGTGGCGGTCTTGGTCGGTGTCGCCGTCGGGCTGGGCGTACGCGTCGGCATGTCCGTTGGGGTGAGCGTCGGCGTCGGTGTTTGCGTCGGCGTTGGCGTCGTGGTCCGCGTGGCGGTGGGGGTTCTCGTTGGCGTGAGGCTCGGCGAGGGACTTGGTGTGGGGCTGGCCGTTGGGGTTCCCGTTTCGGTCGGCGTGTGCGTCGGCGTGTCGGTGGCCGTGCGTGTCGGCGTGCGTGTCGGCGTGTTGGTCGGCGTATGCGAGGGTGTACTGGTCGGCGTGCTGGTCGCCGTCGCGGTAGGAGTGTTCGTCGGTGAGGCGGTGGGCGTCCGGGTCGGCGTGGGCAACGCGATGGCATAGATGACGCGGGCTGTGCTGGGGATGCCGTTGGCGAAGATGGTCACCAGCGCGTAGCCGGAAGGGAAGTCGCTCAGCGGCCGCGCGGTGACGCTCGTATCAGACCAACGGGTTGCGGGATCGGACAGCACGAAACGCGTTTGCTCGTTCCCCACGTTGCGCAGTTGGACCAACGGATAGTTGGACGCGGAGTCCTGTGCGCCATTGCCTCCGGACACCGCAGACACTCCACGAAACCCTGAGCCGCTGGCGATGAGGGTGGCCCCGGCCAGCCAGGGAGACGTCGCCGCGCTGAGCACGGGTTGCCAGCTGGGATCGAAACCCAAGCTCACATCGAAGAGCTCGTTGTTGCCGATCTCGTTCAACCCGTTGATGCCTCCGGCGATCAACACCTTCCCACTGGGCAACAGGGTGGCGGTGTGCTCACTGCGTGCGGTGATCAGATTGGGGGCGGTGCTCCATGCGGCGCCGGCAGGGTCGTACACCTCAGCGCTTGATGGCGCACCCCCGTTCCCAAGCCCTCCGGCAACCAGCACGGTGCCATTGGGTAACAAAACCGCCGTGTGCAGCCGCCGGAAGATCGTGAGCTTTCCGGTGCTGCTCCACGTCTCGGTGGCTGGGTCGTACAGCTCGGCGCTCGCGAGGAGTCCGGTCGATTGATTGGCACCGGCCGCGATCAAGACCGTGCCGTTCGGGAGCAAGGTCGCGGTCTGCCCCGAGCGCTGGGTGATCAAACTGCCAGTGCTCCTCCAGGTCCCGGTGACGGGGTCATACAACTCGGTGCTGGTATCGGCGCCGCCGGCTACCAGGACCTGGCCATTCGGTAAGAGGGTGGCCGTATGGTTATAGCGCGCGGTGTTGAGACTCCCCGTTGCGCTCCAGGCCCCGGTGGCGGTGTCATAGACCTCCGCGTTCGCCAGCGTCCCACCGAAATCAGTATTGTAGCCGCCGGTGACGAGCACCTTACCGTCCGCGAGTAGCGTAGTCGTGTGATACGCGCGGC
>CAZTDK010000897.1:0-2820 GCA_964611965.1 uncultured Binatia bacterium (SeqCode)
GCTGTAGTCGCCGGGGTTGACGCCGCTGCCGAGCGGCGACCAGCCGCTGCCGTCCCACTTGGCAGCATGGTTGACGGTGATGCCGTCGACGTTCGAAAACGCTCCACCGACGTAGAGATCGGTACCGTTCACCGCCAGCGTATTGGGGTCGCCGTCAAAAGAGCTGAACGTCGACCAGCTGCTGCCGTCCCACTTGGCGATGGAACGGAAGCGCCCGGTCGCATACAGGTTTGTCCCCATTACAGCCAGCGCGTTCGGCGCGTCGGGTAGACCGCTGCCGAGAGCCGACCAGCTGCTGCCGTCCCATTTCGCGATGAAGTTGGCCGGGTTCCCGCCCGCCATGGTGAAGCTGCCACCGACATAGAGGTCGGTGCCGACGACCGCCAGAGGATGGGCAATCACGGAATTGTGCGTGGGATCCGCCACACCCGCGCCAAGGGCCGACCAGGCGCTACCGTCCCACTTTGCGATCGGACCGGTAGTGATTCCGCCGGCTTTGCCGAACCTGCCGGTCACGTACAGGTTAGTTCCGATGACCGCGGAGCCAAAGGCGGTGCCATCGAGTCCCGAGCCGAGGGCCGACCAGTTGCTACCGTCCCATTTGGCGATGTTACTTACGCTGACGCCGCCGGCCTTGATGAACTCGCCGACAACGTAGAGATCGGTGCCGATTGAGGCCAACGTGGAAACGGTGGCCTGATTAAAGCCGTTATGCGCGTCGTTGAGCCCGCTGCCGAGCGCCGACCAACTAGTGCCGTCCCACTTCGCTATCCCGTTCACTACCGTGTCGTTGATGGTTGGAATGTCGCCGCCGACATACATGTCGGTACCGACGAAGGCGATGGCATAGACAGTGTACTCCACACCGCTGCGCCAGAAGCGGCTATCCCATCCGGCGTCGGGGTCTACCGCCGTGCTGGGCACCGACAGCGCCGCGTAGCTGCTCTCGGGGACGAAACGTGGGGCGCCGTTTGCGGCGGTAAGCATGCGATAGCCGGACCCGTCGATGCTGGCGCCGGCCGCGCCGGCCCTGAGGCTACCATCAGAATTCAACAGCTGCGCCAGCGGCACCGTGCCGTTAGACGGAGCGTGCGCGGTCGACCCCGCGCGCGCTCCGTCTGCGGGCCCGTGAGTCGTCCAGACGTTGGTGCCAGCATGAGCCACACCAGCCGGTACCAGCGTCGTGGTCAGAGCCGCAGCGATAATGAAGAAACGAATGACGAAGTTCATTCTGTAGGCACCCCCTTGACGCACCCGTACGCCTGAAACCCAAGAAGACGTTAACCCAAACGTCCCATAGCCACCGCACCGCCGTCAATTGGGGGAAACCCGCGTATTATTTGCGGAACAGTCGGGAAGGTGCGGGCCGCCAGAGTCGCATCAGGCGGCACCCCTGACAGGTCCGGCCTGGTGCGGAACTGCCGGTCCACGCCGCAGCACCGAACTTCGTCGCGGCGACAAGAAGATTTGCAGCGATTGCGGCGTAGATGACCGTTCGGGAGGAAAAGCGTGAAGCCATTGGATGAGGGACCGTCCAGTCGCCTAAATCTCTTGCGCGCTTTTCATCATCGGGCGAACCCGCCGGATTTAGGGGAGGGGGCGTTGGATGACATGCCGACATCTGAGGTGCGATAAATCGCATCAGCGGCGAATGTCGATATGCTGGCCGGAGCGGCTCTCATCTAGAGCCCAGCAGTGCCTTCGCGCGTGCGCAGATGCTGTCGATGGTGAACCCGGATTCGCATAACAGCACGCCCGCCGAAGTGCATGTTGCGTCCGGCGTAACTCCAACCGCCGCTGTCGGAGCCCTGGGTATCGACATCGATGCGGCGCCCAGCGGCATGCCCGGATGGCCGCTGTTCGCCTTTTGCACGGCATCCACCGACAGGAAACGCACCGTGTTGATACACAGCTGCTCGAGTTCGTCCGACATGGTCTCTCCTTGAGCCCCAGCGAAAGGCCGTCGCTTTTTTTAGGATGTCACGCTCCGCCGAAGATGGTCGCACCTTC
This sequence comes from uncultured Binatia bacterium (SeqCode), assembly GCA_964611965.1. Classification (GTDB taxonomy): domain Bacteria; phylum Desulfobacterota; class Binatia; order HRBIN30; family HRBIN30; genus CAZTDK01. Next base: position 2,011 of record CAZTDK010000897.1, read on the forward strand.
GAGCGCACCCACAATCCACGAGACCAGCGAGCCGGCAACCACGAGGGGGCCGATCCCCGGAATCCAGAAGAACGCCGAGCCAAGGAGGAAGCCCCATAGACCGCCCCAAAAAGCGCCGAGCTTGCCCCAGTACTTCATCCGATCGCCCGTATTGTAGTAGCCGACCACGTGCTCCACGGTGGCCACGCTGCGTCACCAAAGTCGCCCGGCATCGAGTGATGGCTCAAAGAGCTGGCTTCAAGCGATGGGGGCGCGTGCGGTCTGAGCACTCTTACTGCGCTGGCTGGCGTGGTGAACCCTGGTCGCCCTTGTCCGCAATGACGTGGCGGCGGTTCTGGGACAAAGAGCGTTCGTGGAGACTCCTCTTCCTCGACTCGCACGCGCGTAGTTCCACGCGCGTAGTCTCACGGACTATCTCGGTGCCCGCGGATTGTATAAGTGACGCTCGGGTTCGCTCACCACCCGGCGAACTCCCTGCTCGAGGTGGCAAAGAAGTCGGTGGCTAAGATCGACCCGGACGAAAGGGCGCGCACGCCTGACAATCTCACCGAGGAGAAAGAGTATGACAAGCCGCTGGCACATCGATCTCGTGGAGCAAATCGACACCCTGCCGGTGCCGTGGCGGCGCCCGCGCCGGCGCGCGTCAGCGGCTCCCCCACGTGTCCAGTCCGGAACCGTTGCCCTCGTGGCCGCGCTCGACCTGCTTATGCACCGCGGCAGTGGGCCCAATTCCTGGATCGCGTCCTTTCGCCATGACCCGTTGGCATTCTTGCTCGATACGGCGGGCGAGGCCATCGGCATCACGGTGTG
>CAZTDK010000898.1:0-2817 GCA_964611965.1 uncultured Binatia bacterium (SeqCode)
TGGGCAGCCTGCTGGCGCAGGGATTGACGCCGGCGGATGCCGCCTGTCTTGGCGTCTACTTGCACGGCGAGGTCGCGGATCACGTCGCTGCAAGGCGTGGGCAGATCGGTCTGCTGGCATCTGACGTGATCGACGGCGTGCCGGCAGGTATCGCGCGTCTGTGCTTCGAAGGCAGAGGCGAGTCACCTGCCGGCGGGGAAACACGAAAGCACGGAAGCTCGAAAGCACGAAAGCGGAATTAATGGAGACGTTATGACCATCCCGGCGGAAGTTGCCGAAGTCCACGCGGCCTGGGCCAGACGCGGCCGCTTCGTGACGCTGGCTGAAGGACCCCGCATGTTTTGTGTACAGGAAGGGCAGGGGCCTGATCTGCTGCTGGTGCACGGATTTCCGTCGACCAGCCACGACTATGCCGCGGCGTTGCCGTTCCTGACGTCACGCTTCCGCGTGACGCTGTTCGATCAACTCGGCTTTGGCTTCTCCGATAAGCCGGCGGGCGACGTCTCATACTCGCTGCTCGATCAGGGGCGACGTGCCGGAGAGGTGGCCCACGTGCTCGGCATCGAGCGCGCCCGGGTCCTCGGGCACGACATGGGGCTGACCGTAGCCGTGGAGATGTTGTGTCGCCACGAGGCAGGCACCCTCGGCTTCGCGATGCAAACCCTCGGCTTGTGCAACGGCAGTCATCTCGTCGAGCTGGCGAACATCACCGCGTTGCAGCAGGCGCTCATGACTGACGACGGCGCCGCCGCCTTCGCGGCAAGCTACGATCCCGAACGCTTCGCACAAGGATTCCGCTTCGTCTGGGCGGATGCGTCACGCACGCCGGAGGTCGATATCCGCGCGGTCGCGTACTGGATGGCGCTCAACGGCGGTCTGGATATCATCGGCCGCATCGCCCGCTACAACCTCGAGCGCACCACGTTGGCCGATCGCTGGCGGTCAATCCTCGGCCGCACCGACGTGCCGATCAGCGTGGTGTGGGGCGACCGTGACCCGATCGCGGTGATCGAGATCGGCCGGCGTCTCGCCGAAATGTCGCGTGGGCCGCTGACGGTTCTGGAAGGGATCGGTCACTACCCGCAGATGGAAGCGCCGCAGGAGTGGGCCGCGGCGATCGCACCGTAAGGGGACATCGATCGATCGGAAGAAATGCGCGTTGCGGCCCTCACCCCAACCCGCTCCCATGCCGGATGTGGAACGGGAGAGGGAGTGCTTGCCTTCTGTCGTCCCGGGTCCGCGCAACTCCCGAACGCATCGTGGGTCACGGGTTTTCGGCGCTTTCGGCTCCCACGATCCCAATCGGGCAACTCACGCCGGTGCCGCCGTGCCCGCAGTAGCCGTGCGGATTCTTGGCGAGGTATTGCTGATGATGGTCCTCGGCGTAGTAGAACTCCGGAGCGGGCAGGATTTCCGTGGTAATCGGACCGTGGCCGGCTGCCGTCAGACGCTCTTGATACATCTCGCGCGATGCGTCGGCGGCGCGCTGTTGTGCATCGCTGTAGCAGTAGATGCCGGAGCGATACTGCGTTCCGACGTCGTTGCCCTGGCGCATGCCGTGTGTCGGGTCATGGCCTTCCCAAAACACCTTCAGCAATGCGTCGTAGGGTAGGGTCTTCGGATCGAAGACGACGCGTACGACTTCGCCGTGTCCGGTGCGCCCGGAGCACACTTCTTCATAAGTGGGATTGGGCGTGTGGCCGGCGGCGTAACCGACGGCGGTGGTGGAGACGCCGGGCAAGGTCCAGAACATTTTCTCGGCCCCCCAGAAGCAGCCCATGCCGAACATCGCGGTCTCCAAGCCCGCGGGAAATGGCGGCTCCATTCTGGTGCCGAGAACGAAGTGGGTTGGAGCGACGCGAAGGCGTGTGGTCCGCCCGGGAAGTGCTTCCTCGCGCGAGACGACGCGCAACTTGTGTTCTCTGAACATACGTGACCTCCGTGGGTGAGGAGTGTAGCAGCAAATCGGCGTGCGCGTGTATGCGTGCGCGTTCGCAAAGAATCCCAGCCGGGCTGAGCTCGCATGACGAGCACGCGCAGAACCACGCGGAAATCAGGGAGCCGCGGTGCCCATCTTCAAGCTACGTGCGCGGGCGAGATGCTGCTGTGACGGCACGTAGTCGGGCCGGATCGCCAACGCGGCTTCGAAGTGCGAGATCGCTTCGTCGCCTCTGCCTTGCTTCATGACGACGATACCCCACGAGTCGTAGGCTTCGACGTACGCCGGGTTGATCCGTATCGCGGCGGCGAAGCGTTCCGCGGCCTCTGCCCACTTCCCCTGTTGCGCGAGCACGGCGCCGGCGTTGTTGTGCGCGTCGGCCTGCGCGGAATTCAGCTGGAGCGCCATGTCGAACTGCGCCACGGCCTCGTCCGCCTTGCCCTGCTTGGCGAGCACGATACCCCAGCGATTGTGTGCTTCGGGAAAATCAGGCCGGATGTCCAGGGCGGCTTTGTAGTGGGCAATGGCTTCGTCGAGCCTGCCTTTCGTCACCAAGGTCGCTGCCAGGTTGCTCTCGGCATTCCAAGCACGCGGGTTCTTCGCCAAGACGTCGCGCCAGAACGTCTCCGCGGTCGCATAGTGCGCGGCCGAGCGCCACGTCAGGCTGGCAAGGATGAGCAGCAGCACAGCAAGGCAGCACCATCCGCCGGCGCGACCGGGGCCGCCCGCCCGCTGCAACGCGATGGTTGCGGCCGCCGCCAACGCGGTGATGAGGCTGGCGCTTGGCAGGTACTGAAAATGGTCGGCGACGAACGAGTACTGAAGATAGCCGAAGTCGACTACGCCAAGCAGCGGCAGCAGCGTGATCGCAAAGCAGC
>CAZTDK010000899.1:0-2805 GCA_964611965.1 uncultured Binatia bacterium (SeqCode)
CGATCTCTACGCCGTGACTTGCGTCTGCAGGTAGGCCTCGATGAACTGGTCGAGGGCACCATCGAGCACGGCATCGGCGTTGCCCGCTTCCAGACCCGTGCGGTGATCCTTCACCATGCGATACGGGTGCAGGACATAGGAGCGGATCTGGTGGCCCCAGGCTATGTCCTTCTTCGTCTTGTTGAGCGCATCCATCTTCTCTTGCTGCTTCTCTTTTTCGAGCTCGTAGAGCCGCGCCCGCAAGATCTTCATCGCCATCGACTTGTTCTTGTGTTGCGAGCGTTCGTTTTGACAGGCCACGACGATGCCGGTCGGGAGGTGCGTCAGGCGCACGGCCGAGTCGGTTTTGTTGACGTGCTGCCCGCCGGCGCCGCTGGAGCGATAGGTATCGATGCGCAAGTCGGCTTCATCGATCTCCACTTCGACCTCGTCGTCGATCTCCGGATAGACAAAGATCGAGGCAAAGGAGGTATGGCGCCGCGCATTGGCATCGAACGGGGAGATGCGCACCAGGCGGTGGATGCCGGCCTCGGCTTTCAAGTAGCCGAAGGCATACGGACCCTCGACGGTGATTGTCGCGCTCTTGATGCCGGCGCCTTCGCCGGGCTGCTGGTCGACCAGTTCGGTTTTGTATCCGCGGCGTTCGCCCCAGCGCAGGTACATCCGCAGCAGCATCTCCGCCCAATCCTGCGCTTCGGTGCCGCCGGCGCCGGGATGAACCGTGACGATGGCGTTGCCGGCATCATGCTCGCCGCCCAGCTTGCGCTCGAGCTCCAAGCGCTCGAGCGCGGCTTCAACTTCGGTGAGCTTCGTCGCCGCCTCGCTCGCGGCGTCGGGATCTCCTTCATCCGCGAGCTCGGCGAAGACCCTGGCGTCGTCGAGCTCCTGCGCCTGTCTGCGCCACGCCGCGATCGGCGCGGACAGCTCGGCGCGCTCCTTCAGCGTCTTTTGGGCACGTTCACCGTCGTTCCAGAAATCCGAGCCTGCGGCTTGCGCATCCAGCTCGCCGATGCGGGCTTCGCGGCCGGCAACGTCAAAGATGCCTCCCGAAGGTGTTGAGCCGTTCTTCGAGTGCTGAAATGCGGGCATGCAACGATGTGTCGTCCATCGAACCTCCGTCGGGGAGTATCTAACGTGACTCGTACGGAACGCAAGACTGAGCCGGGAAGTGTGTTCGCTACGATGGAGATGGTGCGGTATGAGGGTGGGGACGAGTGGACGCCACGATGCGCAGGGATCTCGCTTGGATCGCTCTTTCGTGGATGGTGCTCTGTGCCCTGCGACCCGCGCCGGCCGGCGCCATTCCGGTGTTCGCTCGGATCTATGACAAGCCGTGCGGCACCTGCCACACGGTGTTCCCGCAGCTGAACCCGACGGGAGAGGACTTTCGGGCGCATGGCTTCCACAGTCTTCCAGCGGCAGTCAAACCCCTCCGCGTCGGATCGTTCCTCGAAGTCCCCGGTACGATTCCGCTGGCGTTCTACCTGACTGCCGGCGAGGACGTGACCAAGGTTGATGTGCCGGCACAACGCGACCCCACGGTGACGCATTTCAACCTCGACTACTTCACCCTGCTTGCCGGCGGCGAGCTCGGCCAGCACCTTGCATTTCTCCTCGACTGGCAAGTGGTCGATACCGAGCCCGACAGCGGCGACGTCACCATCTACACTCTGCCCCATCAAGCGTACCTGACGGCACACGCCGAGCCCCAAGGTTGGCTGGTCAATCTGAAGGGCGGTTGGTATGAACTGCCGTTGACCGTGTCGCCGGATATCCACCGCCTGTCCTTCCAGCCCTACCTGATCTACAGCCTCAACGCTTGCACCCTGCTTGGCGTCAACCCGCCGCACGGGATATGCGACAACGAGCCCGTGTTGGGCGAGCCACAGATCGGCGGAGAGCTGAGCGGCGTGTACCCCGAACGTGGCTTGACGCTGAGCGGCGGCATCACCAACGGCAGCAATACCCGGCTCGATACCGTTGGCAGCCCGAACGGCTACCTCCATGCGATTCAGGCCCTAGGGCCGCACCGCATTGGCTTCTTGATGTTCTACAGTCCGGACCTGGTCGGCGATAACGTACAGGACCGCGCCTTGCGATTGGGGCCCGATCTCGACATCTACAGTCGGCAACTGCGCCTGCTCGGCCAGTTTCTCGCCGGATATGAATCGAATCCGACGGGACATTTGACGTCTCTCTGGTACTACGGTGGCTTCCTCGAGACGGATTATCGCCTGACGACGACGCTGCTAGCCTTGTTGCGAGTTGACTCTACATGGACGCCGAGATTCGATGACACGATGAACGGCGGCGATACGCAGATCAAACGGCGCGTCTGGGAGGTTACGACTGGTGTGCAGTGGTCCCTCCTGCAGAATCTCAAACTGGTTGCGGAAATGACGTACGGGGAAAACCACGAATCGGTGAGCGACACCGTTGGGAAGACCTGGATCGGGGCACTGCATCTAGTCACGGCCTTCTGGCCACTGGAGCCGCCGGGATTGAACGAATGGCGCGCATCGAAAAGCACGCCATGAGTGGCGCACATTCCCTACTCCTCGTGCAAGCCGCGCTGTGCGGCGCGATTTTCTTCGTGCCGGCGGCGCACGCGGCAACATTGGAAGGGATCGCCACCGTCGGCGGACGCCCGGCACTGCACGCGGTCGTCTACCTGGAACGGCCGGCGGCGGCGCCGCCGGCCGCGGTGACACCGGGACGCGTGGTGATGGATCAGAAGAACTTGGCGTTCCGACCCGATGTGCTGCCCGTCGCCCGCGGCACTGTCGTCGAGTTTACCAACAGCGA
>CAZTDK010000900.1:0-2804 GCA_964611965.1 uncultured Binatia bacterium (SeqCode)
GTCATCGCTCTTGCTCCCTCTCCTTGCCAAGGAGAGGGCCGGGGTGAGGTCGAGATGAATCCCCAGACGCTGGGGCTCTACCAATCTGTTCCACCTCACTCTGACCCTCTCCTTCGAAAGGAGGGAGGACCTGATAGTAATGGTTACACCACGACAGCAGCGTCGTCTGGGCAGGTAGATGACCTTGTCGACGCTACGTACGTTCGCTGTCGACGAAACGCCTCAGGTAAGCGCGCAGCGTGTCCAGTATCGAGGGCGCGGCATCGGGGGTGGCGGCCCCTTCTGCGGGGCTCTGCGCGGCCGCATCCCACCACACCACCGCGCTGGCATGCAGGCCGGCAAAGCTACGCAGCGCCGGGAGCAAGCGTTCGTTCACGAACGTTTCGCCCGGATCGAGACGCGCATTCAGCATCAGGTCGAACTGCCGAATGGAGTTTTCCGCGCCTTGGGTCATCGTGGGTACCGGCACCACCTCTTCCACGGAGGGCAACGCGTCTTTGAAAGCGTCGTCCTCCAAGCGGTCGAGCGCTGCCTCGACCGTTGCCGTGCTGGCATTATCCGGGGTGTCGGCAATGAAGGTAAGCGAGAGATAGCGCAGGCCGGCAGCCGGGCCTGCGGCCGGCGTCCTTTCTATGGACCGCTCCCTCCTTCGACCGGGCTCAGGACAGGGTTGGTCGCTGCGGCCTGCCATGCCCGACAGAGTGGTGGGGTCGGCGGCCTTTGGCTTGGAGATCTTGCACAGCCCGTTGACCGCTGCGGCGCCGGGGCGCTCGATGCTGAACTCGAAAAACGCCAGCATCTCCTCCTGGTGATAGAGCTCGACGAACTCTTGCATGATATCGATGCGGTCGCTCTTCATATGGCGTGCACTCTCGCTTCCTCGGGCGTCAACCGTTCACTGCGTCTGCATATCATGCCTCTCGGCGCCCGCCACGCGATTTTCATTCTGCCTGAGCTCGCGGGAGCGTGGCGAGGGCCGGCCGCAGCGACCCAGCTGCGTCCTGAGTCCCGTCCAAGGAGAGAGCCAGCATAGAAAGTCGCAGGCCGCAGGCCCGCAGCTCCTTGACGGGTGCTGGAACTGGAGCAGGATGTCCGCACCATGAACGCCTTCGAGGATAGCGGCCGGCTCCGCCTGCTCTACGAGCTGGGATGCGCCTTCGCCGCACGCGTGGAGCTCGACGACCTGGTGGCGTTGGTGGTGCGCAAGTGCCGCGAGGTGTTCGATGCCGAAGGGGCGGCGGTGCTGCTCCGCGACCCGCAACGGAACGAGCTGTACTTCCCCTACGTCGCCGACGAGGATCCGATCGTGGCGGCGCGGCTGCTGCAGTTGCGCTTCCCCGCCGAGCACGGCATCGCCGGGGCGGTGCTGCGGAGCGGCCGGCCGTTACGGGTCGACGATGTGACCCACGACGCACGCTTCTACGCCGGCGTGGATCGCCACTCCGGGCTGACGACTCGCAATGTTCTGACCGTACCGCTGGCGGCGCGGCAAGGCGTCATCGGTGTCGTGCAGGTCTTGAATCGCCGCAGCGGTCCGTTTACCGACGACGATCTCGCCTTTCTCGATGCTCTGGCCGGCAGCGTCGCGGTGGCCATCGAAAACGCCCGCATCCATGCGCAGCTCAAGCAGCAGGTGGCGGCTCTCGAGCAGGCGGTGCTCGAGCACAACGAGCTGGTGGCGATTCACCGCGAGCTCGACATCGCCGCCAGCATTCAGCAGTCGATCCTGCCGCGCCGCTTCCCGGCGTTTCCCGAACGACAGGATTTCGATCTTTTCGCGGCGATGATTCCGGCACGCGAGGTCGGCGGTGATTTCTACGACTTCTTCCTCATCGACGACGAGCGCCTCGGCTTCGTGATCGGGGATGTGTCCGGCAAGGGCGTGCCCGCGGCAATCTTCATGGCCGTCAGCCGCACCCTGCTGAAGTCGACAGCGCTGGAGGGACGCTCTCCCGATGCGTGCATCCAGCGGGTCAACAGCTTGCTCTGTCTCGACAATCGCGCCGAGATGTTCGTGACGGTTTTCTACGGCATCCTGCACACGCGCAGCGGCGAGGTGACCTACTGCAACGGCGGTCACAATCCGCCCTACGTACTGCGCCGCGACGGCGCCATCGAGCTGCTGCCGCATACGGGCGGCATGGTGCTCGGGGTGTTCGACGATTTGCCGTACCACGCCAAGCAGACCACCGTCTTTCCCGGCGAGAGCATCTTCTTGTACACCGATGGCGTGACCGAGGCGATGAACGCCGCCGGGGTGCTGTTTTCCGACGCGCGCTTGCGCGCCGTGCTGCAGGCGGTGCACGGAGCGCGCCCGCAAGCGATCATCGACGGCGTGGTGGAGAAGGTGAACGGGCACGCGGACGGTGTGGCGCAAAGCGACGACATCACGGCGCTGTGTATCACGCGCGCGGCGGGGCGCTGAGTGTCAGGCACCGCGGCCGGCATTCGCGTCGCCAACCGGCTCACCGAGCTGGAACGCGTCAGCCACATCGTCGAGGAGCTCGGCGTGCGCCATGGAATGCCGGCGCGCACCGTTTTCGAGATCAGCCTGGCGCTCGATGAGGTTCTCACCAACATCATCACCTATGCCTATGATGACCGCGACGATCATGAGATCGCCGTCCGGCTGGCGGTCGCGGACGATGTTCTCACCGTCGAGGTCGAGGATGACGGCCGCCCGTTCAATCCACTCGATGTTCCCACACCCGATGTCACGCAGCCAGTGGAGGACCGCCCGGTCGGTGGCCTCGGTGTCCACCTCGTGCGCCGGGTGATGAGTGGTTTGGAGTATCGCCGCGAAC
>CAZTDK010000901.1:0-2787 GCA_964611965.1 uncultured Binatia bacterium (SeqCode)
AAAAATGTGCGCGGGACAGACAGCATTGCCAACACGCTGTTTCGCGTCAACGGCTCCGACTACTTGGTCACAGCGCGTCACGTGATCGAGGATGTCGACCCGCAATCCCTGTTGGTATCAGCTAAGCAGCCGCGCCTTCGGGAGCTGGCTCCACTCGTCACTCATACAGCGGATTCCAGCAATGACGTTGCCGTCATGCGTCTAACCGAAGAAGGCCGCGCCGAGCTTGTCGCGGGTGGGCACACCTTCACCACCGTGAACAATCTGCGGCCGATTCTCGGAGATCAACAAACATTTGTCGTCCCCGGATACACCTCCGCCACAACGACCCGCGCGGGAAAAACTCTCACGGGCGACTTCAATACCTTCATGGCGCCCAGGTACAACGGCCCAGCCGAGGACCTCGACGCACCCGTCGACCACAACATCGACCTCTTCCTCCGCCATACCAACATGGCTGGCACGCTGCTCGACACGCAGGAGGAGACGCCGCGCTTGGCGGGCATCAGCGGCACTTCGGTCTGGGCGGTCCTGTCTCGCGACGCTGCCAGTGGCGCGGTATGGAGCCCTCAATCCCAACTCCGGCTCGTGGCCGTCGAAACTGCCTGCAAGCGCGGCAGCTATATCAGGGCCAAGAGGTGGTCAGCCGTCGCGGAGGTGCTCCGAAAGCTCGACGAGCGCGCTGCCGCAATGGTGCTGTCGGCGCTCCAACAGCCGCCGCGCGCAATGCGGAATTGATCCAATTTGTTGGGCTTCCCGCCCAGCAGTGTCAGCACCACAGCTCTTTCCCAGACGCTCGCCTACAGCAGCGCCAGTAGGTCCTCAAACAGCGTCTCCGGGTTACCGAAGCTGACCTCTGGCGGCGGATTTCCTTCCTGTCGAAGGGTACCAAACAACAACGAGCATGCGTAGACAAAAACAGTCCGGCCGCTCTGATGAGTCTGTCGCCGAATCAGCTTCCTGAAGCGTGCAACAACCGCCGGATGGTCCGCTGATCCGCTTCGTCGATCCTCCGGAGTAATCTGCAGGAGGACAAACGCTCCGAGGACAATCCCCATCAGTCTCTTGTCCAATACCGCCTTCTGATCGTCGCCCGTTTCTGCGCAGTACAGGGGAATTTGATCGAGCAAGTAGTCCCGAGCGAATTCGTCGCATGCAAATTCCTCATCAATGCTGCTCTCGGGGGCATTGTTCTCGTCTCTGAAGATGGCGTGCCGCACTTCATGCAGGAAGACGAACGCAGTTGCGATCTTTACGAGGTCGACGACGGCATGATCCCTCGTGTTGGTCGGTGGAGTTGGTCCGGGCTGCGGTATGTGCTGCGGCCACATAAATGTTTGCAGTTCTGCCGTTTCGTTCAGCTCTCTCTCCGTCCGAAGATCCGTCGCCAGGGCCTTCTCAATCTCAACGCGGTCTGGATCATTTGCCGTGGTTAGGGGCACCGGAATCAACACATAGGGATGGTAGGCTTCGAACGCTTTCCATGACGCAAACCCCAGAATCCAGATTTGGAGGGTCGTCCGCGGCGTAAAGACAACGAGCCCCCACGGTCCCCCTTCCATCTTGAAGCCCTTGGTATCCGAAGCGTGCGCAAAGTTAGGCGCAAATCTCCGCCAAAGATCCTCCAGATCACTCCGTCGTTCAGGAGCACTCTCGAGAATCAATTGACGCACTCCCTCTGTCAGTTCTTCCGTGCTGATCACACTATCGGCCCTTAATCATGCAAAGGCATCGATCCGGCGACGGCAGATGCCGAGAACCCGCTTGGCGACCTTGTGGCTCGCCTCGCTGCTGTGTTCGATGCCGTCGGGCAGCGAAATCCGTCCGACCGCCTCAGCAAGCCGTTCCAACATTCCGTCGATCGCCGCGTCGGCGTCCGCAGCCTTCAGACCCGCCGTGCTGGCGAACGCCCGGAAATCCGCCCGGTCCAGCTTGTCGTCCTTGCCGTTGAGCTTCAGCGCAAGGTGATCCTTCTCAAGCCGAGGAAAGACGCGCGTCGTGACCGCATCATAGAGGGGCGCCATCCGGACGCTGCCGAACTTCTTGTCTCCAGGTTCAGCGATCTTCAGCAGCGCCATGTTTTTCAGGTGCATGTCGCCATCCGCGATCAGCCAGGCGAACAGGGCGCGCCGGAGGATCACGAGAAGGTCTTCCTCGGGCGACGTCGACAGCGGCCGGACCGCGCGCGCGACGCGCTCCATGGTTCCGCTGTACTTCGCCTCCGTCGACAGATCGAGCACGGAGCAGAAATCTTCAAGGGCCAGCAACCGCCGGTCGTCAAGGCTTTCGCGGATGTCGAAACGCTCGACGATCAGGGCCGGCGGCATCCCGTCCGGCATCGTGGCAAGCGCGGCCACGGGCACCGCAAAGCCGGCGGCCTTGCCGAGAACCAGCGCCAGCCACTCAACAATCGGGAGCGCCTCGTAACCGCTCGTCCCGGCTGGTTTCAGGATATGCGTGAACGGCTTGCCGGTGCTCGGCGAGAGCGTACCGTCGGCGTCGAGATACATCGGCGCCTTGATCTGGACGCCGGACAGCCGCGGCGTATCGGCCCGCTCATAAATCTGGGCGAGAACGCGCTCGAAGCTCTCTTCGATGTCACTCCGGCGCGGCCCCGCATAGCGGCCTGTGAACGCGCCATCCGTGGTGTACCGTTCAAGGCGGGTCAGCAGGACATCGGGCGGCAGCGCGGCCAGCTCGCTCTCGCGCTCAACGATCGTGATGTTCGACATGTAGCGCTTGCCGGAGCGCAGCATCGCCCGCTCGTCCCTGTCCTTGAGAACCTTT
>CAZTDK010000902.1:0-2781 GCA_964611965.1 uncultured Binatia bacterium (SeqCode)
GTTCCTCTTCGTTGTAACAATCGACCGTAGCCTCCTCGACCAACTCGTCGAGTCGCTTCTTGCTCAGGCGCAAAGCCCCGGCTGTGTTCCTGCTTTTTTTCGCCATCCTGTGCCCGTCAATCGGCCGACGGCTCTGCGCCCTCAGAGTTCAGTCCACCCCGGCACGATCTTCGCGAACTCCATTTGGAATGCGGGCCGACGAAGGTTCGCGGACTTAAGCCCTTTCGCAAAGGTCTCCCACTTCGCCGGTGTCTGCAGGATATCGATCCATACGTGTCGCGCCATTTGCACAGCCCGGGCCCATCGTGCGTACGTATTTCGCGTCGGATTGTACGTGCGCTTCAAGGCGGACAGATAGAAAGCGACGATCTGTTCGGGGTACTGCTGCTCGAGCTTTGCAGCGGCCCGCAACACCCCGCCAGGTCCATACCTGCCATCGGGATATTTCATCGCAGCGAGAATCGTTACCGCGCGGTCGTACTCTCCACGATGCATGCGGATCGCGAGCTGTTCCCCTTCCCACGCACTCGTGAGCACTTCGAGCACACGGGGTTCATAGGCTTTCCACTCGCCCGCATTGCAGACTTTCCGGAAGGCTTGGTAGCTCGCCAACGTGAGGTGTTCGACCGCCTGCGCAAGCTGGAGATCGAGATATCCGTGTCGGTCACCTGCGGTCTTGGCGCGTTCGGCGAGGAAGGCGCGCAGCTCATCCATGCGCCCCTCCGCTTTGTTCAATCCTTCGCGGGCAGTGTCCATTGCTTGTCGCCGCTCGCCCTGCTCCCAGTGGAAGGTGGCAAGATCGTGGAAATCCGCACCATACTGCATCCGGTGGCGGCGCAGGCGGAGATAGTTCTCGCGATCACCCAACTGCCGGTAGATTCGCCGCGCGTGATCAATCGTCCAGTCTTGGGCAATGGACTCGAAACGCTCCGCTAGATTGCGCAGATCCTTCTCGTCGCTACACGTCGCATACGCCACGTCGTAAAGGGCGTCGTCCATTCCAGCGTTGCCGCTCTGGATGTACGGCAGGACGTCGTCGAGAAGCGCACGGCGGTCATCCCGGTCAATGGAATGCGTCCGCAGTACTTGCTCAAGCTCGTGGAGGCGCTCAGCGACGTCGTCCTGCGTGGCATAGTCGCCGCCCCCGAAGTCGTCCAGCCCCGCGAGATCGGGGTCGATCTCAGACCAGAGCGCATGAGCGGCGCCCGCGGCCGCCTGAGCTTTTGCATTAGGGGCGTCGGCTGTGTGCTCGCGCAGGTACTCGAAGCACGTTCGCTCCGCTTCTGGACTGAGCGCTACGAGTCGCCGAACAAGTTCGATCAGCGCCCCCCTGTCAGTCGCGTCGAGCAGTTGAGCCAGCGTTCGTGACTTGGTGCTCTGCTTGAGGTTCCGCGTGCTACCGAGAGTCCGCCGGCGGCGGCTTCGTGTCATTGGCAGTGGGCTGCTTCAAGCGACGGTCGGAGCGACCCGCCATGCGGTTGCGGCCATCGTGGAGCCCATCAAGCGGCACTTTTCTGACCAGCTAGCAGTTTAGCGTACACGTTCACATCCATTCCAAACTGCGCCGCCTCGGCCAGACACTCGGTGATCTCATGCTCGTCGGCGGATGTTCGCTTGCGTTTACCGCAAAGCTCGCGAAGCGCTTTGTCGAGCTTCTGCCGCGCCTTTTCTTCCATCTCCGACTGCGTCAGCCATTTCTTCATGACTCCGCTCTCCTCTTCGGTGCGAAAATGACGGTCGCGTCATCCATGGGCTCGGTTCCCTTCTGCCCGAGGCACAAGATATCCACGGTCTCCGTGTCGAACGTGTACAGCACACGGAACCGCCCCGCGACCGAAAGACGCCACGTTGCATCCGGGCACCACGAAACGGACTCGCGCAGCTCGCGCCGAGCGTTTTCGGGCGGGCCAGGGTTCTTAGCGAGGGTACCACTCTCGCGGACGATCTTTGCGTAGTCCGATGCTCGCAACGAACGATCCATCGCCTTCTCAAACCCGGCAGAATAGCGTATCAGCCATCCTTTGGCCCTCATGGTGCGATTGATACCGTATCTCCGCAGCGGTGGAAACTATTTCGGCAAGGTATCAAACGGGCCTAAGAAGGCGCGGAGCCGTTGCGAGTACACGAACAAGCCGGTCAGCGGCTGGGGCGGGTTGGTGAGTGTGTTTCGATTCTTCGATCGGCTGGGGGTACGTGAGGTGCTCCGGGAAGTGTTGCCCGATGGGCGCTGCTCGCCCAATCAGATTCCCGTCGTGGATATCGTGCTGAGTCTGTTCGTCACCGTGCTGACGGGCGGCCGACGCTTTGCCCATGCGGAGCGGTTACGCAGCGATGCGGTGGTACAGGCGATTGTGGGGGCTCGACGGTTGCCATCGGCGCTGACGCTGACACGGTACTTCGGCGGGTGGGTGCAGGCGCAGGTCGAGCAATGGGTGGAGGTGATGTGGCGCTGGCAGTTGGCGCGGCTGCCGCCGCAGCCGCTGGGGGCAGTGCTCGACTTGGACTCGACCGTCTTTGAACGGTACGGCGTCCAAGAGGGGAGCCTCAAGGGGCACAATCCGCGCAAGCACGGTCGCCCGTCCCGTCATCCGCTGCTGGCCTTCTTGGCCGAGGCCAAGGTGGTGCTGCACGCCTGGCTGCCCAGTGGGAACACCGGATCGGCACGCGGGGTGCGCGGGTTTCTGGACCAGGCCTTGGCCTACTTGCCCCAGGGCTATCGGCTCTATGCCGTCCGCGCCGACTCGGGCTTCTTCGAGGCCACGGTGCTGAGCGACCCCGAGC
>CAZTDK010000903.1:0-2777 GCA_964611965.1 uncultured Binatia bacterium (SeqCode)
TAATTTAGCCCCCGGGGGTATTACTGTCGCCCTAACGTGGGGGGGTTGTTTTGGGGGCGGCGGGCGGCCGTCCGCGGCGCGCCAGTCGTCGTGCTGCGTCCGGGGTTGCTCTACGGACCGGGGAAGCGCCCGCCCTTGGCGCGACAAAGCTTTACGGTGGCTGGTGTGCGGCTCCTCTTGGCGAGTCCGGCCTACACCCTGCCGATGACGTACGTGGACAACGTTGCCGATGCGGTCCTGTTGGCGCTCACGTGCCCGGACGCCGTGGGTCACGCCTTCACGGTGGTCGACGAAAACGTGCGACAACGCGAGTACGTTGCGACCTACCGCCGCATCTCCGGTGAGCGCTGGCGTTCGTTGTTCTTGCCTGTTGGGCTGGTGGCGCTGGCGGCGCTGGTTCTCGAACGCAGCATGCGTCTCGCTCGGCGGCGCTCGCCAGTGACGTACTATCAGGTGCGCCGCGCGACCGACAGTGCGTGGTACGACTGCTCGCGGGCGCAGCGGGTGCTGGGGTGGACACCGGCTGTCAGCTTGCCGGAAGGACTGCGACAGAGCTTCGAATCGCTGCAGGAGCCACCATCGGGCACGCCGCCGGCGGCGCTGGCCGCGAGCCCAGCGGTATGAAGCCGCGTGAGAGCAGCGGTATGAAGCCGATCGATCGCTCGGAGGATTTGCAGAAGTACTACCAGGATCGGGGTGTCGTCACCACATACATGGACCGTCGTACGGCGCAGCCTTTGAATGGCTTGCTGCACCGGCGCCAGGTGGCGTTCCTGTGCGAGTCTCTGCAGCCACGCGCACCCCGAAGAGTACTCGAGATCGCCTGTGGCCCCGGTCGTTTAACGGCGGCCATGCGCGGCGTCCCGTTCGGTGTGGCTATCGATGCCAGCCAGCCAATGCTGGAAACGGCGCAGCAGCGTATGAACGGTAGCGCCGGACATTGGTCGTTTCTGCGCAGCGATGCCTTTGTACTTCCAGTGCGCGATGCGTCGTTCGATGCGGTATACACGCTACGCTTCGTGCGCCACTTTCAGACCGAGGACCGACTGCGGTTGTATCGCGAGATCCAGCGCGTCTTGCGGCCACACGGCATATTCATCGTCGATGCGCTTAACCGCGACGTCTCGTATCCGTCGCGCCTGAAGCGTGGCCTCGATCACTATCAGATCTACGACGTGCTCTACCGTCCTGGTGAAGTTGAGGCGGAGCTCGCGGCGGCCGGGTTTCGGGTGCTCGCCGTCGAAGGCATGCTCCGGCACTTTCCGCTGCAACAACGCCTCAATCGCCTGCGCTTTCGGCTGGGCGGCCTGGCGCGCGTGTTGATCGACGCCCTCGAACGCGTGCCGGGGCAGCGACCATCCACGTGGATGGTGCTCTGCGAGAAGCCCGGCTGAGCGGCCGCTCGGTTTCTCGGTTCGGCAGGTTTGCTACGGTCGATAGCTGGGGCGTGTCTCGCCTAACTTTGGAACGTCATGAACGATTTATTCGAGCGAGCTGTGCACCATGCGCAGCACCGCGGCGCGAAGATCGCGATCTCGAAATGGAGCCCCGGAGGGGTGGGGTTGGTGGAGACGCCGTATGCAGACCTCCTCCAGAAGGCGCGCAGCTTCGCCGCGCTGCTGGCACAACTCACGCCGTCGCATGCGATGCTTCCCATGCTGGTTGGGAAATCGGCCGAAAGCATTGCCG
Organism: uncultured Binatia bacterium (SeqCode); assembly: GCA_964611965.1. Taxonomy (GTDB): domain Bacteria; phylum Desulfobacterota; class Binatia; order HRBIN30; family HRBIN30; genus CAZTDK01. The sequence goes on from CAZTDK010000903.1 coordinate 1,690, forward strand.
CTATGCTCGGAGCAGTCGCGACACGCCGGCCGTTTTGCTTCCTCAATACGAAATGCCGCGGTCCGCAGATCGCCGCGGTTCTCGATGCAACCCGAGCACCGCTCTGTCTCGTCGACGCGCCCGGACTGATCGCGCTGAAGGGGGCGTGGAAGGAACATCCGCGGATCACGAAGACGACGTGGCTCATCGTCGATGCAACCGCACTGTCCGGCATCTATGCGGAAGCCGCCGACGCTCTGCGGGCGGTGGCACGTGTCATTGAGTGCGCCGGCCAAGCGCCATTCGAGTGGGAAGCCCCGCCCTATGATCAGCCGCGGCCGGATAGGGCGGCAGCCTGCCTCTTTACCTCGGGATCGACCGGCAAACCAAAAGGAGTGTTGGTCAGTGAGGAGGATCTTGTCCGTCGCACGGAGGCCGAGATCAGCTGGTTCGGGCTCAGTGAACACGATGTCTTACTGAGTATTCTGCCGTTTTCATTCGATGTGGGGTTGAACCAGTTGACGACGGCACTGACCACGGGCGCAGAGATCGTGCTCCTCGATTCCTGGCTGCCGGCAGATATCCTCACCATCAGCGAACGGCGCAAGGTGACGGGCATTTCGGGGGTACCGTCGATTTGGCTCGACATGCTCAAGTCCGCGACCGGTTTCGAAACCGGCGGCCGGCACGCATCACTGCGCTACATCACGGTTTCAGGGGGAAGTCTCGCCGTGCGCGACTTTCAGCGTCTCACGGCAAGGCTCGCCGGAATCCAGGTCTTCAAAACGTACGGCCAGACCGAAGCCTTCAGGGCGACTTCACTCCGACCCGAAGACTCGGTGCGCAAGCTTGAGAGCGTCGGGCAGCCATTCCCGGGAACGCATGTGTACATCGTCGGGGAGGATGCGACGCGCTGCCGCACCGGGGAAATCGGCGAGGTGGTTCATAGCGGGCTGGGCATGATGATGGGGTATCTGGAAGACGCCGATCGCCATTCCGAGCGCCAGGGGAAGCTCCGCGAAAACCCCTTTCGTGGCGCCGATGATCCGTCGCCCTTGGCCATCTTTACGGGCGACATGGGGTACGTTGATGCAGAGGGCTACCTCTAC
>CAZTDK010000904.1:0-2763 GCA_964611965.1 uncultured Binatia bacterium (SeqCode)
GGCTCGCAAATCCCGGGGCTCAGCTCGATACGTGGCTGGCCGAACGGATACGTCGTATACGGTCGTTTGAGCTGTTGCGTTCTTCTGATCAAGACGCCTGCCCGCGTGGCGAACCGAACGGTCACGCTCGACGGGTGTTACCGCGTGCCGATGGAAGAAGCAGCTAGGCTTTTGGAGACGATTGGATGCCGCTCGACGAAGGTCGTAGCACGAGAGCTCAACGATATTGCCGAAATCGAGGAGGATTCAGGATACGGCGCCAGCGCCCTTCGCGTGATGCGTGAGGAAATCTTGCGCTTTGAGCGTGAGGAACTCCCCGAGATGACGCCACGTTGGCCTCAGCTGGCTCCAGCAGCTGTTCGCGAAAGCGAACGATCCCTTTTCCGACGGGACGAGAAGCGATGGACGCTCTGCTTCGGTGGCGAACAGGGTAAGTGTCGACACTCGTTCGGCCTCGTGTACGTCCAAGAGCTACTTCGCAACCCCCATAAGCAAATCGACGCGGTGGCGCTGGAGACAGCCGCAAAGGGCGATTTGCCAACGTCGGTGCACAACAGGGGCGATGAACTCATGGACGAGCAAGCGCGTCGTGAGTCAAAGGCCCGGCTTGGTGCGATTGACGACGAGATCGAGGATGCACGCGAACGCGGGGCTCCCGACAGGATCGATCAGCTTGAGGAACAGAAGAACCAGATCCTTATCGCACTCAAGCAGGCCACCGGGCTAGGAGGGCGAAGCCGACGCATGGCCGACGACGTAGACAAGGCTAGGAAGCGCGTGTGCGAGGCGATCACTGCGGCTATCCGTGCGATCGGGGAAGAGCTGCCAGAATTGGCCGAACATCTGCAAGCGTCAGTAGACCTGGGCGCATCACCTGCATACAGACCGGCAGAGCCGATCCCCTGGGAGTTCTAAAAGCCCGGTGCCAAGCCGTCGACCTGGCAACTCCAGGCAAACGCCAGCCGTCGACCTGGCGAACGCCAGCCGCGTTCCTGGCGCCTATGGGGTATGAACGATGATCGAGCCGAAAATCAGCAATATTGGACCGGTGCCGATGTCGCCCGCCGTCTACGACTGACGCCAGCACGCATCAGGCAACTCGCAATCGCGGGACAGCTCCAACACACACGAACGTTATCTGGGACGCGGCTCTACGAGCGTGACGATGTTGAGCGCTACGCACGCCAGCGTGCAGGGCGCACTTCGATCAAGGCCGCCACGGGAGACGGGCAATGAGCCATTCTCGTCTAGTGCCTCGCAAGCAGGCTGCTGGACACGATCCGGTGGCGTTTGTCGCACCGAAACCAGCGCTCAGCGGTGAGCCAGGCGAGCGTAGTGCAACCTGCGTTGATGCAGTCCAACAGCAGCGCGGGAGAGCAAGGCAACTCGTTCTCACCTTCGACACGGACGACGGCCAGTTTGGGCGCATGTGGATCGACATTCCCGCCGTGTTGACGCCCATGTGTCGGTTCATTCGCCTGGTAGCCGTTGCCCTCGGCGGACCACCAGCGGCAGGAACGCCGATTCACCCGGAGAGCGATGGATTGTTCAAGGGGCGGCGGTTTCGCGTGTTCGTCGGCTGGCGGAAATCACGACGTGAGCCGGGTGGCAGGCAGAAGTTCGACGACAGCTTGGCTGCGGAAGGTCCCAAAGACCCGAGCGACTTCCTGCGCATTCATGATCTGCTCGAACGGTTGGACCCATGCTCATAGCCATAGGTCATAGGCCATTGGCATCATATGGCTCTAGTGTCACTGATACTGAAAGTGCAGTGCAGTGGCAGTGTCATGAACATGGCAGGAGCAACCTCAGCGTCAGCAGCAGCGACAGAGCACTAGCAAACGTCAGTATCAGGGACAGCCGCAGTGTCAGTCATAGCGGCAGCGTCATCCGGTTGGTTGGAGATGGCAAGGGACAGAGCGATGGCAGGACGCCAGAAGCGTCAGTAGCACTGTCCCACCGGGCGCCGGGTGCGGGCAACCGATCCGGCGCCCATTCTTGTTCACGCACGATCGGCCTTCACCCGAATGAGCCGACGCAATGAGCACTGAGCCGATGTGCGTCAACCTCCAAGAACGCTTCGGGGGCCGGTATCGCATCGGCTGGGAAGCCAACGGCGCGACCAAGAACCAGTGGCCCAAGGAAGATTGGGTATGGCTCATGGAAATCCGCTGTCGCTACGGCCTGGTCTACCCGAAGGGCGGGGAAATCCTACAGGCGATGACGGACCGGCCAAGGATTGCGGCGAAGCTTCGGGCTTTGCCCTGCGTCCTGACCGCTCGGGGCGATGCCGAGACGGTGGTCACCTTCCACGCCGATCATGCGCCGACCGTCTTCCAGGTGCTTCAGCCCTACAGGCGGCGGCAGGTATCAGCAGCGGAGCGTGAGAGGCTCAAGGCACTTGGCAGGCGCTTCCGTTTCGGTGCTGGCCACGGCGTACAGAGCGAGCACAGCGGCCTAGAATCGACGAACGCCCCTTCGGACATGGCCGGGTACAAGGGCCGGGCGGCGAGGACACTGAACGGGGAGCAGCGGCGGGAATGAACGCCAAGCGTAGGGGCACCCGCAACGAGCACCGGAGCCGACGACTACTCGAAGCTGCCGGGTACGCCGTCACCCGTGCTGCCGGGAGTCTGGGCGCGTGGGATCTGGTCGGTATTGGGCCGATAGACGTTGTGTTGCTGCAAGTGAAGTCGAACCGGGCACCGGTGTCAATCGGCTTCCAAAATTGACCCCCGATCGGCGTCCAATTTTGACCCCCCT